>NZ_JBFTQI010000274.1:0-7011 GCF_056398925.1 Pedobacter sp. 01T416_2 | reverse complement strand
GGATCGTCATTCCCAACTTGATTGGGAACCACGGAGTGCTCATGAATGCCTCTGAAAAAAGGAAAACTTATAAGTAATCGTAATGCAAGCGCTTTAAGATTCCCGCCTGTGCGGGAAAGACGACCACTCTATTGGAATCTGTCATTATCAAATTTCAAGTTTTTCTTCGTTGTAAGCTTTTACCTTACTATCGATAGCGATGAAACGTTCCCTAGCGGGAAGTTCGAAAGCAGCTGAAAAATTTTATGGAAAAGAAATAGCCACAGGGACCGTCGGATGTTACTGTGATATGATCACTCTAGAATACCTCAAAACCAGTATTTAGCAACAACATATACACAGCCAGGTAACACACTAAAAATGCTGTCGATAAGGCAAAATAGCGGGTTACCTTATGACTGCCTTTTTTAAAGGGAAGGAGAAATAAGATATTGAACATTTCAGACAACAATGCACATATAAAATTCAGGCATACCATTACGCAGCTAAAGGCCACTACAAAAATGGCTGGCTGGATAACAATTCCTGAAGGAAGGCCATAGAGTGCACCCATCATAAAACTAATCGGAAGAATAATCGAAGCATATTTTAATCCCGATTTAAACTGTAAGAGAAAGTACTTGCCGAGTTTCGGAAGCGGCGTTTTTGTTTTCGCTGGTTTTAATTCTTTTTCAACAGCAGGGGCTTCCAATGCCTCATCTAAAGCTGCTTCATTTGTTTTTCGTTTTTTGCCCTTCTTTTGTTTTTTATAACGGGGCCACCAGATTATAAAACCTGTAATAAAAAGTGCAAGGGGCATTAAACCGGCGATGATAGCGATAATCTGTGTTGGCCTGCCACCAAAGCTCCCATAATGGATTGGTGTTAACCAGCTAAGATAAGCATTGCCAACATTGGGGAAATCCTTCTGGCTGTTCAACATTACTTTGCCTGTATATTGATCAACAACGAGCATTTCTCTTTTCCCCACTTTAGGTAGGTTTCCGCTCACTACATCCAAACGATAAGTTCCTGTTTTGTCGGCCGGAAAAGCAATCCCGCCAATATAACCATTAGGCATTTTTTCTTTAGCTGCGGCAACAATCTGTTTAAGGGGAAGTGGTACCGCCTGTGCATGCCATGCCGATTTAGCGCCTAATAATTGGGCTACGCCTTGCGGCGATTTTCCGCTTAATAAAAAAAGAAAAGGGATTACCAGGGTGGAGAAAGTAATGGAAAAACCCGTGAGACTTAGTATGGCCACAATAGACGACGAGTAAAAGCCCAGCGAATTGTGCCAATCGTAATTCTGGCGTTTAAATGAGCCCCTAAACCTTACGCTAAGTGCCGATTTTAGCTGTTTCCATTTCTTTGGGATCCATAAACGCAAACCTGAAATGGTTAAAATTAAAAGGCAGAGGGAAGCCAGTCCGCAGATATAACGCCCGGCAACAGGGATAAGCAATGTTCGGTGAAGTTCGGTAACCACATGGATAAAAGAGCTGGTATGGATTCTTTTACCCGTTGTTTTTCCGGTATATGGATTAATAAAAGTTTCTCCGCCACTTTTTGAATTCAGAACGCTGTAAGCTTCATTGGGGTTTTTGAAGTTGTTGAGCATCAGATAATCTATTTTCAGATCCGGATAGTTTTTCCTGATCAAGGGTACAATATCCTCAACGGGCATTTTTTGTTTCTTTGCAATTACCTCGAACAGGGTAGGATTCAGCGCACGGTCAATCTCATCCTGAAAAACCAAAATACTACCGGTAACACCTACAAAAGCTACAATTGCTCCTGCAATAATACCAACATAAAGATGCCATTTGCCAAACCACCGTTTCTGGTGTTTTGCCCAGTTTAGACTTTTAGGATTCTGTTCTGATTTCATTTTTGAGCGTTGCATTCCCTTATGCAGTATGATTGGTTTATGCCTACAAAGAAATCGTTTTAATTGCTTTTATCCAAATTATTTTTAATAAGTCTAAATAATGATTTAAATAAAAAAATTATATCTACATCCTAATAGATCCTTTATACTTTTTGCTTCGATAAACCTCAACAATACTGTAAATGCCTGGGCAGAGAAGGAGGTAAAGTTCACGTAGATAGCCCTGATGTGGTTTATTTGATGTTTCAGGGCATATTTTATTCACCAGCAAGGGTAAGGGCAAAAAAAACATTGTAAACGATCAAATTAGTGGTAGTTGCGGCTAGGTATTCTTCTGAGATTTATCCTAACAGCATGGATTGTTTTGTTATGCTCTAAACTAACCAAGAAAAAACCAAACAAAAAAACTAACCAACCAAAGATCAAGATTATGAAACAGGTATTACAAATGCACTTAAGGGTGCTCGGAATCGTTTTCATCTTACTGCAGTCCTATCATGTTTTTGCGCAGGTAAAAATATCGGGAAAAGTAGTTGATGCAGAAGGGAAAGTTCCATTGGCAGCTGCCACAATTACTGTTACAGGGGGAGCTGCATCCTCGGTAATGGCGGATGAGTCGGGTAAATTTACAATTGCCGTACCCAGTGGCGCATTGCTAAAAATTACAATGACCGGGTATAAAACTGTAACCGTTACACCTAAAGCGGGAAYGGTAATAGAAATGGTCTCTACCGCTATTAATTTAGGTGAAACGGTAATTGTCGGTTATTCAAAGCAAAAGAAAACGCTTTTAAGCGGATCTGTAGCTACAGTTAAATTTACAGACAAAGACACTGAAATCCCGACCACATCAGTAGGTAATTTATTAGCTGGCAGAATGTCTGGTTTAAGTGTTTCTACACCAAGTGGCAAACCAGGAGAACAGCCTAGTATAAGCATAAGAACATCAAGTTCATGGAATCCTGCCCCAACTTTATATGTAATTGACGGAAAAGTTACTAGCGACGCTGCAGAGTTTAATAATTTAAGCCCTAATGATATCGATGAAATAAGCATTTTAAAAGACGCAGCTACTACGGCTGTCTATGGTTCTCGTGCTGGTGGCGGTGTAGTAATGGTTACTACCAAACGCGGTAAAGCAGGTAAAGCAACGGTTAACTACTCGGTAAATACCGGAAAAGACGTTCGCGGAAATAACATGAAGCTAACCAATATTATGGAATGGGGCGATATTTACCATAGAATTGCAGGAGCGGCAGACAACGTTTGGACCCCTGCTGCACAAGCTTACTTTAAAGATACAGATTTTGGTGGTGGCAAGGGCTATGGTTTCAACGCCTTAAAAGATGTTTACGTAAACCCTTATATTACTACACATAATTTAAGCGCATCTGGCGGTACAGATAAGCTTCAATATTTTATCGGCGGTTCTTATGTGGATCAAGAAACATTTATCAAGAACACCAACATGAAAAAATATAATGTTAGGGCAAATATAACAGCTAACCTTACCAAAGATGTAGCGGTTTTTGCCGGCCTTAGCTTAAACAATAATAAATTTTCTGCCCCCCAAGGCGATTGGTCAGGAGATATGTATCCTAAACTCATGGTATGGCAACCTTATATGCCATCTTTTTCTGCCTCGGGTTTACCGGTAGATTATTTTTGGATTACCAACAAACCGGCTGAAGCAAATGGATTAGCAGGTTACAACAATTCAGAAAGCTTGAGTTCTATAGCTAACTTAAATTTAACCTACAAAGCGCCCTTTTTAGAAGGATTAAGTGCTAAAGTTGGTTATATAAAAAGTTTTAATAATAGCAATCAAAAAATATACCAACATCCTTTTACCTATTACCAATTGAAACAAATTGAGCCCGGCATTTGGGATTTAAATTCTAATGTAGGGCAGCGCCTTAGTTTCCATACGCCTAGTATACAAAAAAAATCAGCCTGGAATCAAGAGGATCAATTAAATCTTCAATTAAACTTTGATAGAAACTTTGGCAAACATCATGTAAATGCGGCATTGGTGTATGAGCGTCAAGAAAGGAAGTACGACGGTATAGATGCCACCATTAATGGTTTCCCTATTTATACTACCGACCAATGGTGGGCTTCTACTGGTGGCGGAGGTGTTGTAAATGGCACAGCTACAAAACAAATTAGTAACATGTATGGTTTTCTGCCAACAACAGGTCGTAAATCGTTTATCGGGCAATTTGCTTATGATTACGCAGACAAGTATATTGCTACTTTTGCTTATCGCTATGATGGTTCAGTATATTTCCCTAAAGATAAACGTTGGGGTTTCTTCCCTTCTGTATCTACAGCTTGGGTAATTTCTAAAGAAAATTTCTTTAAAAATGTAAAAGGAATTGAAGCCTTAAAAATAAGAGCTTCAGTTGGGCAAACAGGTAACGATTTTGTGCCAATAGACCCAAATGGGGCTAGGGATGATTTTAATGCTTTACGCTGGCAATATGAAGATAAATACGCAGCTGGCAACAGTGCAATTTTTGGCGACTCGCCTTCACTTTATCCAGGTATACAATATAGTGTATATCCGAATCCAAACATTACCTGGGAAAAATACTTGAACAAAAATTTTGGTGTTGATATCAGTTTCTTAAAACACTTTACGGCTACAGCAGAATATTGGCATACGCTTACCTATGATATTTTAAGCACTAAAATTCAATCTACACCCCCAACTTTTAGTCGCCCTTTACCATCAGTAAATTATGGCAAAATGAAAGCAAATGGTATTGATTTAAGTTTAAATTACAATAATAAAGCTGGTGAAGTTAATTACAATGTAGGCTTAAACTTTACTTATGGCGATTCTTGGTATGTTATAAGGGATCAAAATATAACTTACGATTATCAAAATTGGATAGGCAATGGTCGTTCTGCCAATTATATTACTGGCTACACGGTTGATCACATGCTTAGATCGCAAGCTGATGTTGATGCATTATTGGCTGCTCATCCGGGGTATAATTTCAATGGCCGTGTACCTAAACCCGGACAGTTTGCATATAAAGACTTTAATGGAGACAATACCATTAACGACCAAGACATAACAGTACTAAACAAAAGCAATAATGCAAAAGTATTGGGTGTAACCTTAAATGCGGAGTGGAAAGGATTAAGCATTACGGCTAATTTTAATGGTGCATTTGGTTACAAAAAATCTTACCGTGATTTGTCTGGGGGGGTAGAATGGAACAGGATGTGGCAACCATGGTACGATCAATCATGGACCCCAAATAACCCTAATAGCTCTTGGTTACCTGCTCGATACAGTGTAAATGATGAAGCATGGGCGGTTAATACTGCAGGTAGTGATTTTTGGTTGGCAGATGCAAGCTTTTTACGCTTAAAGTTTTTAAATGTTGCATATAATGTTCCTCAAAAATTGTATAAAAAATACGTAAACAACATCCGTTTTTATGTATCCGGATCTAACCTTTTTGTAATCAGTAAATTCAATAAAAAATTCTATGATCCTGAAATGCAGACTGGCACGTCTTTCCCAATTGTCAAATCATACAATGCTGGTGTTAGTGTAACTTTCTAAATTTTAACATTAAAAGGAAATCAAAATGAAATATCTAAATAAAAATAAATTTATCCTGTACATCGCCCTAATTCTATTAGGCTCGTCTTGTAAAAAAGGATTGGATTATCAAAATACGGCAACTATAAATCCAAGTAATGTATGGACAGACTCTGTTTTAATTAAGGCTTATTTAAACGATGTATATGGTGGCCTTATGCCCAGATGGGAACTGAGCGGTGGCGCAGATGCTGACGAAGGTATTAACGGAACCGGAGGAAACTTAACCAATTTTCAGATGGGTATAGTTGATGTAACAAAAAACTTCACTAATTTAAACTACACCTATATCGACAAAACCAATTATTTTATGGATCAATTGGCTGGTTTACCCGCATCGGTACTCAGTGCAAGTACCAAAAGCAGGTTAACAGGCGAGGCCAAATTTTGGCGGGCTTGGGCTTATTGGGAAATGGTAAGATCTATTGGTGGTGTGCCATTAATCTTAAAAACACAAAATCCTGACGATCCAAACTYGTTGAAAGTAGCACGTAGTAAAACATCTGAATGTGTTACGCAAATTATAAAAGATTTGGACGAAGCCGCTGCTGCTTTACCACCCAATTACACTGGGATTGATTACGGTAGAATTAACCGTGTAGCCGCACTTGGTTTTAAAGCAAGAGTGCTTTTATGGTATGCAAGCCCATTATTTAACCCTGCAAACGACCAAACGAGGTGGACAAATGCTTACAACGCGGCTAAAACTGCGGTACAAGCTGCAGATGCCGGAGGTTTTGGTCTGTTTCCAAACTACAAGTTAATTTGGTACTCGGCAAATAAAGAGCAAATTATGACTAGGCAATATTACTATCCTGACGCTTATATTAACTTTGCTGCTATTAGACCCCTTCCATTTACAAACGGAAGCACAAATAACAATCAACCAATATTATCATTATTGCTTGCTTATCCAAAACGTGATGGAAGCCCGATGCAATATGATAAAAATCAATTATCTAATGCTGCGTATAATCAGCAGTTTTTAACAGATTTTTATACCAAACGAGATGATCGTTTTTATGCAACCATATATTGTGGTGGTACCGTGTACCCTACGCCAGATATAAATACAATAGGTATGACAAATCCAAGATCTCGTACATACTGGCTGGCCTGGACATGGAAAGATACTGCAACACCAAGTACTACGGTTCCGTCAAGAGATAATACTTTATTCCAAGGTATTTCGCCACTTATCCAAAATGGAGATGAAAACTGTGCAACAGGATTTTTTCAACGTAAAGGTTTAGATACACTTATAGACAGAAATGCTTTAGTAGGTGTAGCTTCTGGTGCTAAAAGTTGGTTCTCGCCAATGCGTTATGCCGAGTTACTTTTAAACCTTGCCGAATGCGCAAATGAAATAGGCAAAAGTAACGAGGCGTTAACTGCTTTGTATGCCATTCGTCAACGTGCTGGTATTGCTGCTGGTGCTGGTTCTAATTATGGTATTACAGCAGTTTCTCAAACCGATCTTCGTACTGCGATTATGAATGAGCGCCAGGTAGAGTTTGCT
>NZ_JBFTQI010000273.1:0-7015 GCF_056398925.1 Pedobacter sp. 01T416_2 | reverse complement strand
TCATTGCGAGGCACGAAGCAATCTTAAAGTGCTCGCTACTAGCGATAGTTGTAAGATTGCTTCGTCGGCTGAAAAAGCCTCCTCGCAATGACGACCATTTGAGGAGAGTCATTTCCTTTAAATTACGCTGTCATCCGTAATGATTTTTATGCAGTAAATTATCCCTCGAAATGACGATAACTTGATAAAATTTCCTATTTTCTTTATTTTAGATCATGTCAACATACATTGCAACCAAACTTACACCCATGCTCGAATCGCATGATATGCAAGCAACATTAAAGTTTTATACAGAAGTTTTAAACTTCACTTGTGATGTAAAACTTGACGATCTGACTTGGTTAACCCTCCGAAAAGATGAGATCGAAATTATGTTTTGTTCTCCAAACAAGCATCACAATATCCCTAAATCAATTATGAGCGGTTCGCTTTATATCAATACAAACGAGGTAGAAACCCTCTGGGAAAGTTTAAAAGATCAATGTGAAATCTGTTATCCGCTAGATGATTTTGACTATGGCATGAGGGAGTTTGCCATTTACGATAATAACGGTTATTTACTGCAATTCGGGCAGGATTTATAGCTGAACCAAAAGCCGTAATGGTATAGGGTATTCGCTATTTAAACTCCTTATTTTAGTACATTTGCATACCAAATATATTTGGACAAGGATTGGTCGTTTGAGCACACTGATCCTTTAAATCCTATCGTATGCAACAAGTAGAAATATATAAGCCTAAAAATAAAATCCGTTTCGTAACCGCCGCTTCCCTTTTTGATGGACACGATGCAACCATTAATATTATGCGCCGTATCCTCCAATCTTCAGGGGCTGAAGTGATCCATCTTGGGCACAACAGGTCGGTTGATGAAGTGGTAAACTGTGCCATTCAGGAAGATGTTCAGGGCATTGCAATGACTTCTTATCAAGGCGGACACATTGAATACTTTAAATACATGTACGATCTCTTGCAAGAAAGAGGATCAGGCCATATTAAAATATTTGCAGGTGGCGGTGGCGTAATCTTGCCTTCAGAGATAGAGGAACTCCAGTCTTATGGAATTTCTAAAATCTACTCTCCAGATGATGGCCGTAAGATGGGTTTGCAGGGCATGATCAATGATATGCTGATCCAAACCGATTTCATCACCAAAGCCAGCATTACTAACGAGCTCGAAACCATTCCTACAAAAGATATTAAAGCCATTGCTGGGGCCATTACCGTTGCAGAAAATGATCCCGAAGGCGCACAAAAATTTGTAGACGAATTAAAAAAACTATCCAAAAACAACACCGCTCCTATTTTAGGCATCACCGGAACGGGCGGAGCCGGAAAATCATCACTGGTAGATGAGCTTGTCCGCCGTTTCCTGGTAGAAGTGAAAGATAAAACCTTAGCGATTATCTCTGTCGATCCTTCCAAAAGAAAAACCGGTGGCGCTTTATTGGGCGATCGTATCCGGATGAATGCCATCAATAACCCGAGGGTTTACATGCGTTCTTTAGCCACCAGGCAGGCCAACCTTGCACTATCCAAAAACGTTCAGGAAAGTATCGATATCTGCAAAGCCGCTGGTTACGATTTAATTATTGTAGAAACCTCAGGCATTGGCCAATCAGATACCGAAATTACCGAACACTGTGATGTTTCCCTATACGTAATGACCCCAGAATTTGGTGCAGCTACACAGTTGGAGAAAATCGATATGTTGGATTTCGCTGATCTGGTAGCCATTAACAAATTTGATAAAAGAGGTGCATTAGATGCACTGAGAGATGTGCGCAAACAATACAAACGCAACCACAATATTTTTGAGGCGAAGGATGACGAAATTCCAGTTTATGGAACTATGGCATCACAATTTAATGATCCGGGCATGAATAACCTATTTGTTGCCTTAATGGAGCAGATCAGGGTAAAAACCGGAACGGATTTCAAAGCCAAAATGGAACTCACTTCCGATCAATCAGAGAAAATTTACATCATACCCCCTGATCGCATCCGTTATTTGGCAGAAATTGCCGAAGCTAGCCAAACGTATAACGAATGGGTAGATAAACAGGCTACCATTGCCCGGAAAATGTACCAGTTGAAAGGTGTAATCGATTTAGCTGGTGATATTAATTCCCCCCTCCTACAAGGGTCTTCACTAGACGCGGTGTTAAAAAACTTAAATGCAACATACTCTTTCTTCGAAGAACAATTAGATGGCGAATGCAGGCGTTTATTGCGCCAATGGCCAGATACCAAAAGAGCTTACAAAGAAGAGTTTTTCATTTATAAAGTCCGCGATAAAGAGATTAAACAACCTTTATTTTATGAATCACTTTCAAAACTGAATATCCCTAAAGTTTCACTACCGAGATATGAAGATTGGGGCGATATTTTAAGGTGGCTGTTAACCGAAAACCTTCCAGGCGAATTTCCATATGCGGCAGGTGTATTCCCTTTAAAAAGAGAAGGCGAAGATCCTACGCGGATGTTTGCAGGAGAAGGTGGTCCTGAAAGAACTAACAAACGTTTTCACTATGTTTCTTTAGGTCAACCTGCGCACCGTCTATCTACTGCCTTTGACTCTGTTACCCTTTATGGAGAAGATCCGCACATTCGTCCCGATATTTATGGCAAAATCGGAAACTCGGGTGTAAGTATTGCCACTTTGGATGATGCTAAAAAACTCTATTCGGGTTTTGATCTTTGTGCGCCGTCCACTTCGGTATCCATGACCATTAACGGCCCAGCCCCAATGTTGTTAGGCTTTTTCATGAATGCTGCAATCGATCAGCAATGTGAAAAATACATTATCGAAAACGATTTAACTAAAGAGGTTGAAGCTAAAATTGATGCAATCTATCGCATAAAAAATATACCGAGACCAACCTATAATGGTACATTACCAGAAGGAAACAATGGCTTGGGTTTAATGCTTTTGGGCCTTACAGGAGATCAGGTTTTACCTGCCGATATTTATGCCAAGATCAGGGCAAAAGCCATTAGCTCAGTTAGGGGAACCGTTCAGGCCGATATTTTAAAGGAAGATCAGGCACAAAATACCTGTATATTTTCTACAGAATTTGCCTTAAGGATGATGGGCGATATCCAAAAGTATTTCATCGATGAAAAAGTAAGGAATTTCTATTCCGTATCTATTTCGGGCTATCACATTGCCGAAGCAGGTGCCAATCCAATTTCGCAGCTTGCCTTTACTTTAAGCAATGGCTTTACCTTTGTAGAATATTATTTGAGCAGAGGCATGCACATTGATGATTTTGCCCCTAACCTGTCTTTCTTCTTCTCCAATGGAATCGATCCGGAATATGCCGTTATCGGTCGCGTAGCCAGAAGAATCTGGGCTAAAGCTATTAAGAATAAATACAAGGGAAATGACCGCTCGCAGAAACTTAAATACCATATCCAAACTTCTGGCCGTTCGTTACATGCACAGGAAATCGATTTTAATGATATCCGTACCACTTTACAGGCCCTTTATGCCATTTACGACAACTGTAATTCGCTACATACTAATGCTTACGATGAAGCCATTACAACGCCTACAGAAGAATCTGTTAGGAGAGCCATGGCCATCCAATTGATCATCAACAGAGAATTGGGCCTGGCCAAGAACGAAAACCCACTGCAGGGTGCCTTTATCATTGAAGAATTAACCGATCTGGTAGAAGATGCTGTGCTTGCCGAATTTAAACGCATCAACGATCGTGGTGGGGTATTGGGTGCGATGGAAACGATGTACCAGCGCGGAAAAATTCAGGAAGAAAGTCTGTATTACGAAACGCTTAAACATACAGGTGAATATCCTATTGTAGGCGTTAATACCTTTTTAAACAAGAATGGTTCACCTACTATTGTTCCTGGTGAAGTAATCCGAGCTACAGAAGATGAAAAACAATATCAGATTTCGGCATTGCAAAAATTTCAGGACCGTAATGCAGACCGTGCAACAGATCTCTTGAAACAACTTCAAAAATCGGCTATTGCCGGCGACAACATCTTTGAACAGCTCATGGAGATCTGTAAGGTTTGTTCATTAGGACAGATTAGTAAAGCACTTTATGAAGTTGGCGGCCAATACAGAAGAAACATGTAAATGAGAGCAATATTATTATTTTTCATAATTGGCTTTTCGATCCAAACCTGGGCACAGAAAATGCCAGCGTCTTCTTTTATCATGGTACTCGGTGTTGCCCAGGATGGCGGCTACCCGCACATGGGCTGCCAGAAAAATTGCTGTAAAATGGCATGGAAAGATGAAAAGTTAAGAAGAAATGTAGTTTCACTTGCTTTGGTAGATCCTAAAACCAAAAAATGGTGGCTTTTTGAAGCTACTCCTGATATTAAAGCCCAACTGCAGGATTTCAGAAAAAGAACGAATGAAGTTTATCCTTACTTGCCCGAAGGTATATTTATCACACATGGCCATATCGGTCATTATACAGGTTTAATGGAATTCGGTAGAGAAGTAATGGCTACACGTAACCTGAATATTTATGTGCTCCCAAAATTCAGATCTTTCTTAACTCAAAACGGCCCTTGGAGCCAGCTCGTTATGCTAAAAAATATAAACCTTATCGAACTTAAAGCCGATAACCCTATCGATATAACAGAAAATAAGATTACCGCATTTACAGTACCCCATCGTGATGAATATTCAGAAACTGCTGGTTTTAAAATAGAAACACCTACTAAAAAGTACCTTTTCATTCCAGATATCGATAAGTGGAGCAAATGGGACAGAAATATCATTGAAGAAGTAAAAAAAGTTGATGTAGCCATGCTTGATGCTACATTTTATACCAATGCAGAACTGGGTAATAGGCCTATTTCAGAAGTACCACACCCACTGGTAACAGAAACAGAAGATTTATTTGATAAAGAGGATATTGCCATTAAGCATAAAATCTTCCTAATCCATTTTAATCACACCAACCCATTGCTTTGGGATTCAACTACCCAAAAACAGGTCTTAAAAAATGGATTCAACTTCGCCAAACAGGGAGATATTTATTATTAAACAGAGATCATCTTTAATTCAAAAAAATTGAAACGGCGATAGCAAGTTGCAAGAAGCCGTAATTTCGAGCAGAGTGCAACGCAGCCGAGAACCACGAAGTGCTGGGCGAAACTAAATCTATTAAGATAGATCTCTCTCCAGAAAGTTTGGGACTGCACTTTCAGGAAATGACGATACGCAACACAAAAAAAAGCCTCCCGATTTTACATCGGAAGGCTTCTATATATCTTATTTGCTGTTATCCAGCAATCCAGGTAAATTTATAATCTATAGTAGGGTTTTTCATTCGCTCTGCAACACGTAATAAACGCGAAGGTAAAGCCATAATATAATCGCGGGCTTTTTCACCAGCTTCGTTTAAATCACGCATGCCCTCAATTTTCCAGTCTTCAATCAACTGTTGCATAATTTCAACGTAATCAATTGCAGTATATACCCCTAAACGTTGTGCGGCATCTGTAAAGTGACCAAATGTTTGGCCAATTTTCAAACCTACCTCACGTAAGAAATGGGCTGGCATTACAATTTTCTTACGCATCATATCTTCAAAAGCTAACATTGCTTCGTTAGGATCAACCTCGAAAATACGGTTCATGAAATCTTTATAAGCTTTTGCATGTCTGGCCTCGTCTGACGCAATTACACCACACATTCTAGATAATAACGTATCACCGTCTTTTTTAGCTAAAGAAGCTACCCTTCTGTGCGATACATTGGTAGCCAATTCTTGAAAAGAAGTATAGATAAAGTTACGGTATGGATCATGCCCGGTACCAATATCGAAACCATCAGCGATAAGATATTGCGTAGAAATTTCCATTTGGCGCATATCTACACGGCCTGATAGGTATAAATATTTATTTAACAAATCACCATGACGATTTTCTTCTGCAGTCCAGTGGCGAACCCATTTCATCCAACCACCTTCTTCGTCCCTACTATGTCCATCAACCATGGCTAACCACGATTCGTATGTTGGTAAAGCTTCTTCAGTAATGGTATCGCCAATTAAAACGGCCACTAAATCGTAAGAAAGATCTTTTGCGTTATCCCTCAAAATTCTCACATCTTGATAAAATGTTTCACTAGTAGAATCTGGTAAAAAATCAGAAGGTTGCCAGTTGGTATCGATTGGTTTCAAATAAGTTCCCATCGACTCCAGCATATATTTTTCAATATGCAACATTACTTCCCTTCTTTTATCTGCAAAAAAACTCATTACTTATACTTATATTTTTGTTAAAAACAAAGATAACCAAATATTGTGGCAAACCTTATGATATTAACACATTTAGCGCTAAATCAGTTTTAAATGTGGCTAAAATTATCAACATTGGCACAAATGGTTTTATTTATTATACACAAAGAATATAGAGCGCTTACTTACGGGTTTATTATTAGGAGCGCAATGACAGCAATCTATAAGGTTGGGTTCCGTCCTGCCTGGGACGGAAGGTGTAAAACTCAGGGAAGATCAGCGTAAACAGTTCCTTAACGTCTCTTCACTCCTTAATGGTATAAATAAATCATCTGGAGCTATGCCAATAGTACTTAATCAGAACCCTTCATTTTGATGATCTGGAGCGCAATAGCAGTAACATGTAGGTCGGGTTCCGTCCTGCTGTCCGCTGCAATCCTTTTTGGAAGCCCCTTGGGACAGACAATCTACCTCTGACCAAAAGGGATTTCCACTGCCATCAGGGCTATTTAACCTGGGACGGAAGGTGTAAAACTCAGGGGAGATCAGGTTTGCGCAAATCAGCGTAATCTGCGGGAACAGAACCTTATCCCTTTTTAAACTCCTTAATGTTGGAAAAATGAACGGCATAGACTATAAAATGCTTTTAAACGAAGAAAACCCCTCGACTCATCGTCAAGGGGTTTCTTTTAAGATCTGGCACCGACCTACTCTCCCACGTGTTACCGCAGTACCATCGGCTCTGGTGGGCTTAACTTCTCTGTTCGGAATGGGAAGAGGTGGAC
>NZ_JBFTQI010000272.1:0-7034 GCF_056398925.1 Pedobacter sp. 01T416_2 | reverse complement strand
GTGTTGTACAGGTTATCGTTTACGATTTTACCTGTTTTATCATTTAGCTTTTCTTGAATTGCAGTTTTTTCAGATTTACGGATACCTTTTAAATCGATAGAACTTAAACGCGGGCGCTCAACTACTTCAATTTCAAAATAAACCGAATCCTGAACAAACTTTTCGATATTAAGTTTAACATCATCAAACAATCCCTGCGCCCAAAGCGTTTTAATCGCATCAGAAGTTGCCTCGCCGGGAAGCACGATTTTATCGCCTTTAGTTAGTTTAGATAAGGTAATTAATACTTCTTTGTCTAAATATTGGGTTCCGGTTACCGTGGTACCACCAATGATATATTCTTTTGGACTAAAATAATCGAGATCTAAGCCACCAACCTTTAAAGAAGGGGTTACCGGTGCCTGACCTTGTGGACGTACTTGAGCGAAGGCCGGAGCGGCTAAAACTAGTAGGATTAAAACTTGAAATATTCTTTTCATTAAAATTAATTGTTCAGTAATGGCCAAAAGGTAACGATATTTTATAAAGCAAAATTTCTTTACGTTGTTCCCTTATTATGGTTTCATTTATCGTATAAAAGTGGTGCTAAGTTAGTTTAAACGCTTGTTAAAAAGTGTTAAAAGAAAAATTAGTTTAATTGTTCGCTAATTTTACCAAAACGGCGTTCGCGTTTTTGATAGTCTACAATAGCCTCGAAAAGATCTTCTCGTCTGAAATCCGGCCATAAAACATCAGTAAAATAAAACTCGGTATAAGCCATTTGCCAAAGCAGATAATTGCTGATACGGTGCTCGCCACTGGTCCTGATCATGAGTTCAGGATCGGGTATATTTACAGTTGTTAGTTTAGATGAAAACAGGTCTTCGTTTATATCATCCAAAGAAATCGTATTATCTTTCACAGCTGATGCAATTTTTTTGGCGGCCTCCAAAATTTCCCACTTTGCACTATAGCTCAACGCTAATGTTAAAGTACATTTTTCGTTATGGGCAGTCTTTTCCATGGCTTCTTTTAAATCATCTATACATTCTTGAGGTAAAGATGCAATATTACCAATGGCATTCAGTTTAATATTGTTTTTATTAAGTGTTTCGGTTTCTTTGTTGATGGTAGAAATCAGAATCTGCATTAATGCATCTACCTCTTCTTTAGGCCTGTTCCAATTTTCTGTAGAAAAAGCATACAAAGTGAGGTACTCGATACCTACTTCCACACAACCTTCCACAATGTCTTTTACAGAAAGTACACCTTGTTCATGTCCGAAAACCCGCACTTTACCCTGGCCTTTTGCCCATCTTCCATTACCATCCATGATTACGGCAATGTGCTTTGGCAGGCGGCTATAGTCTATTTGTTCTTTAAATCCCATTAATTATGTCAAAATCAGCTTAAAAGGAATAGCATTTTGAGGATACAAAGGTAAAAGATATGCCAACACTAACAAATAGATAAGTGTCCCTTTTTCTAAAATCGCCTCTTTGGGTACCCGCTTGTCCGATTTGGTAGCGTGAAGGATCGGATAAATTGACCTGATTTTGGCCATTTCCAACTATTACAGGATTAACCGGATAGCGGCCGCTTACATCGTCAATATAATCGGTAAGTGGTGTCCGGTAACCTAGTTCAGTAAAAACACTCCAGGTATTTTTATAATTATACCTGAGCCCTAATCCGTATGGGATAGTTAAAACAGCATTATTGTAACCATTTTCCTGCCCTTCGGTTGCGAGTCGATCTAACCGGTATCTTTCACCATCAATTTTTACCGTAGGTTTAAAAACAACTAAACCAACACCAGTAAAAAGGTAGGGAGTGAATTGTCTGGTTCCGCCACCTATACTGAAGTTAAAAAAATTAAAATCGATCAGCCCGCTAAACTCGTGCATTGATGTTTTAAAACGGAGGTTTCTTTCACGGAACTGTTCATTACTAGAATTAGCATCATCTGCCTTAACTTGTCCGTAAGTATAATTTAAGCGAGCGCCCAAATATTGGTTAAAGTTACGTTTTACATAAGCACCGCCTGAGAGTCCGCTAATTTGCAATGGATTATTTTGATTGAGATCGCCCATGTAACCTGCTCCTCCACCCATTAGCCCAACTTCCCAGGTGCCTTCTTGCGCACGAAGAATTTGTCCGCTAAAGATAAAGAAGAGGAGAATTAAGAGAGGTTTGGTTGGCGTCATACTTAGTAGTTACGGGTATCAATGCCCCATAATAATTTATTTCTTAACGTGTTTAAGTAGGTTTCATTGTTAAGGCGGATAAGATTTACACAAAAATCTGCCTTTTTTATGCTAATTTTTACTGAACGCTCTACGGTGACAGTTCGGCTATCACAAGAAACCAGAAATTTTGATTCGCGTGCTTCTACCTCAAAAGAGAGTTTATTATCATCTGGTACAACCACCGGCCTTACATTTAAGTTATGCGGTGCAATAGGCGTAATTACAAAATTTTCAGAATCGGGATAAATAATCGGGCCACCACAGCTTAATGAGTAAGCGGTTGATCCCGTCGGGGTTGCAATAATCAATCCATCGGCCCAATAAGAATTAATAAACTCATTGTTCATTGAGGCATGGATAATCATCATGGCAGAATTATCGCGGCGGTGAATGGTAATATCATTCAGTGCAAAATTCTCTTCTCCAAACAGGCCATTATCCGATTCTAAAGTTAAAAGAGAACGGGAATCTAAGGTATATTCTCCGTTAATTAAGGCCTTTAGCGCCGATCCTATTTCATTTTTGTTGATGCTGGCGAGAAAACCCAACCGGCCAAAATTGATTCCTATTACGGGTATGCCCGAATTACGGATTAACGATAAGGTATCCAGTAAGGTACCATCGCCTCCTAAGCTCAACAATACATCGGCAAGGYCTTTTAGTTCGCTATGGTTATGAAAAATAATCGTATTGGCAGGCAACTTAATTTTGCCATGAAGGGATGTTTTAAATTTTGAATATAAAACCGGCTGGATATGATGCTCGGCTAAATGATTAAAAACCTCTTGAACGTAGGGCAAAACCGTGTCATTAAAATYTCTCCCGTAAATTGCAATCCTCATAAAGTAGGTTTATACATTTAAATAGTTCATGAAAGAATCGTAACGCTCCTGCGACCCATCATCAATCTGCGTGTTATTGTATACCTCTTTAACCAGATAATCATATCTTTCGAAAGAAGCTACCAATGAAGTAATTTCTGTTTTATTTACTTTGAGCGTTACTTCTAAACGTGTAGAATTTTCGAAAGAATTCACGTAAGAAGAGAGCACCTGTGCATTATCGGCTTCAACAATCTGTGCAATATGTGCCAGAGAATTATCGCGGTTACTGATTTCCAAAACGATAATTCCTCCAGGTTCATTTACAGCATACTGTTCGGCCACGGCATTTACCATGTTATTGATCGAAATTAAACCCAGGTAATTTTTCTGTTGATCTAAAACCGGAACAGCTGTCAATTTTAACTGACTCAATAACCTGATTACATCATAAGTATGTACGTTACTCAACACGAAAACATTAAGTATGTTTACCGCACTATCGCTTAAAAGTGTATCGTGATTATCAATATTTAGTAAATCATCTTCAGAAACCAGCCCCAATAAAGTTACCTCGTTAACAACCGGCAAATGCTTTAGTTTAAAATCGTTCATACGATCTAAAGCTTTCTGCACCGTGTCATCGGCCCTTAGTGATGGAATTGCATCTGATATGATTTCTGCTGCAAACATTTATTTTAACAATATTCTATCTAAAAATTTCTCTAAAAATGCATTAAATATTTCCGGATGTTCCATCATAGGCGCATGCCCACATTTATCAACCCAATTTAATTCCGAATTCGGCAACAATTCATGAAATTCTTCTGCCACTTCTGGAGGCGTAACCTTATCATTTTTACCCCAGATTAAAGAAACCGGTATGGTAATTTTCGACAGTTCTTTAGCCATGTTGTGGCGTATTGCCGATTTAGCCATAGTTAAAATCCTAATAACCCTCGATCTATCGTTAACCGTTTTAAAAACATCATCAACGAGTTCTTTGGTTGCAGTTGCAGGATCGTAAAAAGTAAACTCTACTTTTTCCTTAATGTAATCGTAGCTCTCTCTCCGCGGGAAAGAACCTCCAAAAGCATTTTCGTATAAACCAGAGCTACCTGTTAGTACCAAGGCTTTAACAAATTCCTGATGGGCAACCGTAAATACCAAACCCACATGGCCACCAAGCGAATTACCAACAAGTACTACCTGGTTTAAATTTTTATATTTTAAAAAGCGATGAAGATATCTCGACAATGCTTTTACGCCCAATGTTAAAATAGGCAAATCGTAAATTGGTAAAATTGGAATAATTACACGATAGCGATCTTTAAACTGTTCTATAACCAGTTCCCAATTGCTTAGTTCGCCCATTAGGCCATGTAGCAATACCAGTGTTTCGCCTGTTCCAGCTTCGATGTATTTAAATCCGTCTTCTTCTATTATCGGGTAGGTCATATATATTCTAGATGGTATTGTGCTACTAAGTTAGTAGAGTAAAATTAAATTTATGCATTTCTATGCCATTTTTCTGAAATAAAATCGAAAACGGTATAAAAACGCCCTTTGTAAAGCGGTAAGCAACTAGCGACCAGCGATAAATGCGCTTTAAGCTTTAGTCTTTCTGCTTTTAGCCTTAAATTAAGCTAGTTTTTCTTTAACAATCTCAGCAATTAATTTACCATCGGCTTTACCTGCAAGTTCCTTATTTGCCATGCCCATTACCTTCCCCATATCCTTAACCGATGTAGCACCAGATTGTTTGATTACAGCCTCAATAATTGCAGCAACCTCTGCCCTATCTAACTGTTTTGGCAAAAACTGACTAATCACTTCAATTTCTTCTTCTTCTACCTGATACAAATCTTCGCGATTTTGTTGCTTGTAAATATCAGCAGATTCGCGGCGTTGTTTAATCAGTTTCTGAAGAATTTTAAGTTCAGTTTCTTCCGTAATTTCTTCTGAAGATCCTTTCTCTGTTTTAGCTAAAAGTAAAGCTGCCTTTATTGCTCTTAAACCTCTTAACTGTGCATTGTTTTTAGCCAACATGGCTTTTTTTATTTCCTGATCTATTGTGTTTGATATCATTTCTTTAATTGGTTAATCGTTCCAGGGGTTAAGTGGTTAATTGTTATAAGGTTAATCTGTTAAATGCCATTGCTATTCACAACAGTTAACCAGTTTAAACAATTTAAACAGTTAACCCCTACTTATAATTGTTGCTGTAGCCTGTGCGGTAGGCATAATCAGCATGTCGTTAATGTTAACATGTTTTGGCCTGCTTACTACATACCAAATGGCATCTGCAATATCGTCGGCAATTAACGGCTCCAGGTTTTCGTATACTTTTTTTGCCCGGTCTTCATCACCTTTAAAGCGCACCACCGAAAATTCGGTTTCTACCATGCCCGGATTAATTTCGGTAACCTTTATGCCGTGGGGCAATAAATCGATACGCATACCTTTACTCAAAGCATCAACAGCATGTTTGCTGGCACAATATACGTTTCCATTTGGATAAACTTCTTTCCCGGCAATAGAACCAATGTTAATAATATGGCCGGATTGGTTTGGTATCATCCAGTTGGAAACAATTTTGGTTACATAAAGCAAACCTTTTACATTCGTATCAATCATGGTGTCCCAATCGTTGGTATCGCCTTTATCAATCGGATCTAAACCCTGGCTTAAGCCCGCATTGTTAATCAAAACATCAACCTTTTTCCATTCTGTTGGCAAAACTTCTAAAGCAGCGGTAAGACTTTCTTTATCGCGAACATCGGCAAAAACCTGTTTGATGGTAATGGCATACTTGTCTTCTAAATGATGGGCAATTTTTGCCAACCGATCTTCTCTGCGGGCCAATAATACCAGATTGTAACCTTGCTGAGCAAATGTATGTGTACAAGCTTCGCCAATACCAGAAGTTGCGCCTGTAATTAATGCGATTTTAGACATTTTTATGAATTTTAAGTCTCGGTAATTCTTTAAGATAACATCTTTGATTTACCTACACCAACAAAGGTAAGTTTTTTTGGATTGCAGGACTATTGAAAAATCAAACTGAATGTTAATTGACGTAATTTCAACTTATCTATCGGATTGGCATAAACCGTATTGTCGTGCTGAAGCAAATCGTTGGTCGAATAGGAGAGTTTTATTTCGGGCGACATTTTAAAATACTCAAAGTAAATGTCGAAACCAATACCTGTTTCGTACGACAGATAATTTCTTTGATTTTTTAAAAACTTATTTACCGGTGTTTCGCCTTCATCGAAAGTTTTCTTTTTCGAAGCTATATCTATTGAATATTTAGCGCCGCCTAACCAATATACCCTAAAATTATTCATCCGGTTCGACTTCACCTTTAGGCCTAATGGAAATTCGAACATGGTTGCCTGAACTTTTCTTTCAACTACGGTTTGAAAGTTTTTCGTTTGCCCATTGCCTACGTTGATCGGCGCCATAGGTTCATACTCGTAAGTTACTATCCTATCACTAAAAATAAGGGACGGCGTTGCCCTGATATCGAAGTTATCAGAGATCATTCTGTTCATTACAAAACCCAACCCAAAACCTTGCGATGGTGGGCTAGAAATAGAATTTAATGTTGAGGTAACCGGAATGCCCGAATTCGGATCGTAAGAAGGATCCAGAGAATTTGGCACCTCATAAAAAGGCGATCGCCAATTTTGCTTTTTAAGAATTTTGTATTCGGCTGAGATATATTGGAAATTAAAACCAAAACTCCAATCTTCATCATCTATTCCACCGCCCCAATTTTGAGCAAAGGCGCTTGTAGAAATCATAAAAAGTGAAAGAATGAGGCTTAATTTTCTGATCATTTGGTTCCTACATATATCGAACTTATTCCAAACGTTAAAATTCTTTGTTTGGTACTTTTAAAGCCAACTTTTTCCATCAGGTTGGTAAAATCTTCTCCGTCGGGAAAAGCTGCTACCGATTCTGGCAAATAGGTATAAGC
>NZ_JBFTQI010000271.1:0-7051 GCF_056398925.1 Pedobacter sp. 01T416_2 | reverse complement strand
GTATAGGGGGCAGCTTGATTTTAACCGGGCATGGGCTTCGCACCGGTTGGATGCTTTGATAGGGCTGGAGTGGAGGAAGGCGCAATCAACAGGGGTATCGGGCAGGATGTATGGTTTGGATACCGACAAGCTCAACACAGGGCAGGTTGATTATACCCGCACTTTTCCCAACTCGGTTACTGGAAGTCTGGCTTACATTCCAGATGGTAACGGGCTGAGCCAGGTGGCCAATAATTACTTTTCGCAGTTTGTGAATATGGCCTACACCTTTAAAGATACCTATACGCTCTCGGCAAGTGCAAGGGCCGATGCCTCTAACCTTTTTGGTGTCGCGACAAACGATAAATGGAAACCGCTATGGTCGGTAGGCCTGGCCTGGGATATTTCAAGGATGCCTTTTTTTAAATTGGGTTTTGTAGACCAGCTGAAAGTAAGGTACACCCTGGGTTTCAGTGGCAATGCCGATCCATCCATGAGCGGGGTAAATACCATCCGTTACCAGGTTAATTCACCTTATACACAATCGCCATATGCCATTTTCGATAAATATGCCAATCCCGATCTGAGGTGGGAGTCGGTGAGGATGATGAATGTGGGTCTGGATTTCAGTTTGCTCAAATCCAGGCTTTCGGGCAGTGTGGAGTATTACAGGAAACATGCTTCTGATCTGTTCGGGGTGTACCCGATTGATTATACCACCGGGGTAGGAACCACGGTATTACGCAATGTTGCCGAAATAAAAGGGAACGGTTTCGACCTGCAACTGAATGCAAGAATCCTTCAGGACAGCTTTAGCTGGGGCACCACGCTTAATCTTTCGGTGTACAGGGATAAAGTAGCGAAGTATTACCTGCCATCGGTACAGGGGAGCAATTTTGTGCAGTCTAATGCCACGGTATCGGGTGTAGAGGGCTTGCCGGTATACTCCATTTTCTCTTACCGCTGGGCGGGCCTTGATGGGGCAACCGGCGAACCGATGGGCTTTTTGAACGGCCAGCCGAGCAAGGCATACAGCAGTATCATCAGCAGTACAAAACTTCCTGACCTGGTATTTCACGGGTCTGCGCTGCCCCGTTATTTCGGTAATATGGTAAACGACTTTGGGTTTAAGGGCTTTACCCTTTCGGTAGCGCTCAGCTTTAAGTTTGATTATTACTTCAGGCGCAAGGGTATTGATTATACCAGCCTGTTTGCCAGCGGTAGTGGGCATGCCGATTTTAGTAACCGTTGGAAAGCCCCGGGCGATGAGGCTTTTACCCAGGTACCGTCAATGCCCTATCCGGTTTCCAGCAGCAGGGAATCGTTCTACCGCTCTGCTGAAGTACTGATTGATAGGGGCGACCATATCCGCATTCAGTACATCAACCTTGATTATGCATTTGAAAAGTCCCTTGCAAAAAAGATCGGTTTAAAAACATTAAACGTATTTGCCAACCTGGCTAACGCCGGTATAATTTACAGGGCGAACAAACATCACCTCGACCCTGAATATGTAACCAGTGGCTTTAACTTACCCCCGGGGCAAACTTTGGCTTTCGGCTTAAGGGCGGGCCTTTAAAATTTATGATGATGAAAAAGAGAAACCATTTTGGATATTGGCTATTGCTGGCTGTTTTTGCTACTGGAGTTTTAGGTTGCCAGCAGCTTTTGGATGAAAAACCCGATCAGCGGCTCGTGATACCCTCAACCCTGGGCGATTTCCAGGCGCTGATGGATAATTTCGGGGTGCTGACTGCTAACGATCTGATCTCGGCGGAAATATCGGCTGATGATTATTACCTTACCGATGCCGACCTTGCGGCCCTGCCCAGTGAATATGAGCGCAGGATGTACAGCTGGCAAAAAGATAATCTTTTTGAACCCGGAAGCAACGAGTGGGCCTATCTTTACAAAGCCGTTTATTCCTGTAATGCAGTATTGGAGGGAATGGAAGCCTCAACGATTGAAAGGGACACCAGATTCAACAATGTAAAAGGACAGGCACTGGTATACCGCGCCAAATGCTTTTTGCAGGGACTCGGCGTCTGGGCAAAGGCTTACCAGGTATCTTCACCAGCAGACCTCGGTATTCCGCTGCGCCCCAGTGCTGATTTTAATACGCCTTCTACCAGGGCTACCGTTCAGGAAGGTTACCAAAAAGTACTAAGTGATTTAAAAGCTGCGGTACCGCTTTTGCCGGACAAAGCATTAAGTGCCACCAGGCCATCAAAAGCCAGTGCCTATGGGCTTTTGGCGCGTACCTTCTTATACATGGGCAATTACCAGGATGCTGAAAGTTATGCCGATTCATGCCTTCGGATCAATGGTGCGCTTCTGGATTATAATAAACTCAATGTTGCAGACCGCTATCCGGTGGCGCTTTTTAATCCTGAAGTGGTTTTTAACACATTTGTTCCGCCTTCAACAATTGTAACCAGCACCAGGGCGAAGATTGTTCCCGAGCTTTTACAGGCCTACCAGGCTGATGATTTGAGAAAGCAGGTATTTTATCTGCAGAGTGGGGGCGCTTATTATTTTAAAGGCACCTATTTCCAGCCCGCACTTTTTTTCGGTCTGGCTACTGATGAAATGTACCTCACCCTTGCCGAGTGCCAGGTAAGGAACGGAAAAACAGACCTTGGCATACAGACCTTGAACAAGCTTTTGGTGGCCAGGTTTAAAACCGGAACATTTGTGCCCCTGGTGACGGGTGATAAAGCCACTGCATTGGATATGGTGTTGATCGAACGAAGGAAAGAGCTGGTAATGAGGGGGATGAGGTGGATGGATGTTAAACGTTTAAATGCTGAGGGTCGGGGGATTGTGCTGAAGCGCAGCATAGGCGGGACTGACTACACCTTAACGCCAAACGATAAACGGTATGCGCTGCCGCTGCCTGAAGATATCATTGCACTAACGGGTATGCTCCAGAATGAGCGGTAAAACAAAGGGCCTGGTCAAACTAACCAGGCCCTTGATCACTTACAGTGCGCGTTTGGCCGGAGCACCATCCCTTACATCGGCTGCATTGCTGCCATAGGTATCAAAGATGTACTCAGTCAGCTTCTCCTGCGTATCAACCGTTTCGGGTGTAATCAGGTAACAAGGTGCAGCATTGCCCGAATTACAACTGGTAGGCGGGCTTAGTGTAGTTGAATATTCGTGGCCGTTTGTCGCATCGGATAACTGGTCGCCAACAAAATTCCATTGGATGTCGGTTTTGGCTGATTTAAATGCACTGGTGGTAATGGTTAGGCCGAACCCCAATACGAGGGCTACAAGGCCAAGGTTTAATTTTTTTAACATGGTATATAGTTTTAAATAATCTCCCTTTAGGGAGGATAAATGAAGTCGATCTGGTATGGTGGTCTCGCGATCGGTTGATTTTTCTGTATGGGATGGGACCAGTATCCGGTTATGCTGGCTACTCGTTGTCACGAACCTCCCGCTTTAGGTGAATAGTTAAGCTAGTTATCGTTAATGCGGTGAATACAAGGTTAAAAATGAGATGCGATTTCCAGCCGAGCCATTTTAGTACACCGCCACAGCTACAAGGTGCCTTGCTGAAATAGTCGGCCAACACCAGTGCGATGTAGGCGGTGAAGGCAAGCAGAAGTACGGATGAAAACAGCAGACCAACTATTACGGTCCTTTTGAAACATAACAGGAGTGCAGTAATAATTTCTGCAGGGATCAAAAAATACAATAGGAAATCTGCCAGCCAGCTGGGAAAAGACTGGTTATGGAGCTGCTGGTCAAATGCTGAAAAAGTAAAGAGTTTACTGAATGCGGCGTATACAAATAATAGTACGAGCAGTGGTGGAACGGATGATTTTAAAATTGCCTTCATGGTAAAAGAATTATGAAACAAATTAAAGGCGAATAGAAAAGCCAAAACAGTATGAGATGGGTATTATACCCTTTTAAGCGACGAAGAGATGAAAGAAAGTAAGTCAATGCTATACCGGTTTTTACCGCAGTTATTTTTACGGGCACCGTACTATAGCTTTACCGGCTATGATCTCTCGCGGTTGCCGGAAGTGTTGCGGGAACAGGCTTTTCGCAATGCAGTTTTTTTGGCAAGCGCCGGGTTTTATGCGTTACTTGAAAAAAAGGAACTTGATTTCGATAAATTATCAGATAAGGAAAAACATACCCTTTATAAGTATTATAACCGGATGTGCTTCAGACCAACTCCTTTTGGAAGCTTCTCCTCCTTCACTTTACTCCAATGGGGAAGCGGTGGTCAGATCAGGCTTGCCGGAAGCGATGAGTCGGTTCTTCATTTATTGCCTGATCAGGAATTTTTAAGGAAACTAAAGAACAGGGCGGAGGCTGATCAGTCTGACGGATTAATGGTCAACCCTGCGCTGTACCGGTTTAATGATATTTTCCGCTACACGAAATCATCTTTGGATGATAAGGGGCGGTTTAGCTTTTCTCTGGAAGGGATTGCAGCCGTAAAATTTAATGTACAACTGTTTTCATTTTTATCTTCGAAAAAGGTGTCAAGAGATGTGGTCCTGGGCTGGATTATGCAGCATAGTGAGTGTTCAGAAACAGAAGCGGAAGAATACATCGGGTTTCTGCTGGATGCTGGGGCGGTTTTCAATGGTTCTCAGGGCAAAGTAATCAGTAACGAGATCATTGAGAACTTCTTTGGCTTACCTGGCTGGAATGGGTTCTGGAAAAATTACACGATGATTCCTTTATTGGGTGAAGTAGCCCTGTCGGCTTTGGCAGGGGAAATTAGGGAAATTGCAAAGGAAATAAAGCCTTTTGGACAGCCATTTTATGCTGCTCTTGAAAGGCCAAACAAAACTGGAGGACCAGATAGCGCTGAACAGGAAGAACTGTCCAAAGCGGTCCATGTACTGCAGTTATTGGCACATGCTGAGCAGCCTGCTGATCTGTCGCGTTTTATCCGTGATTTCCGTGCCCGCTTTGATCAGGAAAGGGTGCCTTTGTTGCTGGCCTTAGATCCCGACGGGGGACTGCATTATGGTGAGATGGAGCCATCCATGCCTGACCAGGATATCCTGGAGAATATTCCTTTCCCTGAACCGGAAGAAGAAAACAGGACCCTTGGCTGGCATGCCAACCAGCAGTTTATCTTCAAACTCTGGATTGGGGACACCCTTCGTGATCCCTGGTCGCCCCTTCAGGTTAGTGAAGATGATGTGATTAAACTGGAAGATCATAAAAAGGCAGTATTGCCTTTGCCCCAGACGCAGGCGCTCATGTACCGCTCGACGGGAGAGCACCTGATCATCGAAAGTTCGGCCGGGGTAACTGCTGTTTCGCTGATCGGAAGGTTTTCCTGCTTTAGTGATCCGGTACACCAGTTTTGCCGCGAACTTGCCGCAAAGGAGACTACCGCAAATCCAGAAGTTGTCTTTGCCGACATTGCCCAGCAGTCTGATAGCCACGTGGATAACATCAATCGTCGCAAACCCATTTATTCACACGAGATACCCCTGAATGTATTTCCTTCTCAGCCGGATGAAAAACTGGTACTGCCAGGCGAACTTATGCTTTCTGTTAAAGGCAGTGAATTGATATTAGAGTCGTCTAGGTTGAAGAAAAGAGTAATTCCCCGTCTGGCGACAGCCTATAACTTTCGAAATAACCATTCGCCCGTTTTCCGGCTGTTGTGTGACCTGCAATTTCAGGGTGTACAGGCAGGACTTTCATTTAGCCTGGAAAACTTTTTTCCGGGCCTGACTTTTTATCCTCGGGTCTGCTACGGTAAGGTGATCCTCTGTCTGGCGAAATGGAATTTTAAGGAATCAGAAATAGCGCCTTTAACTGCAGGAGATAAGGCTGATCCATTTAAAACCCTGGATGGTTTCCGCAGAAAGCACCACCTGCCCCGGCATATCACCATAGGCGCAACAGACCAGCAGTTGGTTTTTGATCTGGCCAATTCCACCGAGGCAAGGTTTTTTCTGCAGTGCATTGACGGTTTAAAGCGGATAACCATTCAGGAATATCTATTGCCAGACCGTTCCGTTCTGTCCGGTAAAAAGCCGCTTGCGGGGCAAATGATTGCTTTTCTTACCCACGGGAATAATATTTACAAACCTTCAAAAAAGGAAAGTACCACTGTTTATGGCGAAAAGCAACGCGACTTTTTGATGGGCAGCAACTGGCTTTACCTTAAAATTTTCTGCATTCCACGTGCTTCGGATGAAATCCTTATTAAGGTGATTTTTCCGTTCATCAAAGGACAGAAGAAGCGGATCAAAAACTGGTTTTTTATCCGCTACAGCGATAAAGGTTATCACCTGCGCCTGCGCATACAGGCGGAAGAAGATGACCTTGGCGCGATACTCGTAGCCTTGCGTAAAAAAATTGAATCATCCGGACATGATAAACTTTTGCGGGATTTCCAGGGAGATACCTACCGGAGAGAACTCGAACGCTATGGGTCCGATCTCATTTCACATGTTGAGGAACTTTTTTGCACTGGAAGTAATCTTGTTGCTTTTGTGTTAACTTTAAGGGGGAACGGTACCCTTGAACTTAGCGAGTTTGAATTGGCTATACTTACTGCCTGTCGCATGATCGGCTGCTTTTTTACTTCTCTGATTGATTCCCTGGATTACCTTGGTAAGGTGACGGATCAGTTTATGGCGGAGTTCAGGGCAGATAAAACGCTTAGAGTCGCAATGGATGAGAAATACCGGGAGAAGAAATTAGTGATAGCGGACTTGCTGGAAAGTAAAGCATTATCGAAGCACCTTTCGCCACTGCTAAAGCAGATGGCTGTTTTAGACGGGCTTACCAGCAGCTATTCAAATGATAAAAGACTGGAGCTTTTGGCCGACCTGGTGCATATGCAACTGAACCGGACGTTCTCCGTTAGACAAAGGCAACAGGAGCTGCTCGTCTACTATTGCCTGCAAAAATATGCCGGCTCACGTTTGGCCCGCGAAAGGACTTCAGTCTAGTGATCACTTTTGTCTCTTTTACTGACGAGTAGAGCCGGCTGGATTTTTTCCCGGAACGCGGTACGGTAAGTCCCTCCAATCGGAATACTCACCTCTCCGCTTAGTCTTACCGTCTTACC
>NZ_JBFTQI010000270.1:0-7076 GCF_056398925.1 Pedobacter sp. 01T416_2 | reverse complement strand
ACCTGGTACGGATGAAAAACGATCTATTGCTAACCATTGGTGAGAATTACCGGGACGAACTTATCGGTTTTGTAAAAACGAAAACGATTAAAACCGGGCGGAATTAGTACATTAATTATATTATTTGGCAAATAATATGACGGAATAACCAATGGTATAAGTTTTAAAAAATAAAAAAGATGAGTAAAAAACTCACCATTCATAATTGCTACATATTTACCTATACTATTGGCTTATCCAAACTCGAAAATTCATCAATTTGATGCGAAATAAATTAAATTAAAGCAGGCGACAAAGTTTGATTAATCTTTCTTTGTCGCCCGCTCATACCACCATATGTACTCATTTGTACAATGGTTTCTTGAGATTGATTTGCAATGAAGTTTCTTATAGTTGGTATTTAAAGTGTACAGCTCTGTAGGGATACCCAGATTTTTCCTGGTTATCCTTTTAGCTTTTCCTTTAGCCTATGCCTCTACCAAATATAGCTAGTTTAGAAGGTCCGTTAGTGGTTAACCAGCTTCATTGCGCCTTCACTATAACGCTCGCCACTTATAGGATATCGCCTGATCAGTTCATCAACTGCTGTAAGATCATCAGCTGTCAGCTCAACTTCAATCGCACCTACATTATCTTCCAGGTATTTTCTTTTTTTTGTGCCTGGAATCGGGATAATATCCTCGCCCTGTGCCAGCACCCATGCCAGGGCAAGCTGTGCTGGTGTGCAACCCTTGGTGCCTGCCAATGCCGCAAATTCGGCTATAAGCCTGTTGTTACCGGTGATATTTTCCTGCTGGTAACGTGGCAGGGTTCTTCTAAAATCATCATCAGCCAGGATATTTACATCGAGTGCATTGGTAACCAGGCCCCGGGCCAATGGAGAATAAGGCACAAGTGAAATACCAAGTTCACGGGTAGTCTGCAATATCCCATTTTCCACATCCCTTGTAAGCAACGAGTACTCACTTTGCAGTGCAGCAATCGGGTGCTCGGCATGTGCTTTGCGTAAAGAAGTGACAGAAGCCTCACTCAGTCCAAGATAGCGTACCTTTCCTGCTCTTACCAGATCGGCCATAGCGCCAACGGTTTCTTCAATCGGAATGTTAGGGTCAACGCGATGGGCATAGTAGAGGTCTATGGTATCGATTTTCAATCGTTTCAGGCTCTGTTCAACTGCAACTTTCATCCAGGCAGGAGAACCATCAAAATAAGTTCCCGTTGCGCTGCTGGGGCCGGCAATTCCATCTGTAAAACGGAATCCAAATTTAGTTGCAATAAATACCTTGTTGCGGTTAGGTACGAGTACCTTAGAAATGAGCGCTTCATTTGCTCCGTTTGCGTACATATCGGCCGTATCCCAAAAATTGATCCCAAGATCAAGTGCTTTTTCAAGAGTCGCTAAACTTTCTTTGTCGTCTGTAGGTCCATACGCAAAACTCATGCCCATGCAGCCTAAGCCAAGTGCAGACAGTTTTTCGCTGGTTGTTCCTAAATTTCTATATTTCATTTTGATAAGATTTTGTTCACTCAAATGTAGATAAGAAAGCGAAACCGTGACTTATAAGCATCAAACAGATCGTTATAATATTCAAACAGTTTCTCTCAATTTAGTAGGTGCTGAACCGGTGTGTTTTTTAAAGAACAGTGTAAAATATGAAGGGTACTCAAAGCCCAGGCTGTAGGCAACATCACCGATATTCCAGTCGGTATACTGCAATAGTGCCTTAGCCTCTTTAACAATCCGGGCAGCGATATGAGCGGTTGTAGTTTTACCGGTAACCTCTTTTACAGAACGGTTGAGGTGATTGATGTGTACGGATAAAGCGTCGGCATAATCAGCAGGGTTTTTCAGTTTGAGTATAAGCGTAGGAGAATCAATTGGAAACTGTCTTTCCAGCAGTTCAAGAAATAAGGCAGAAACCCTTGAAGAGGCGTTGGCATAGGTATGAAAATTTGTGGCCGGATTATTTTTCATCGCCTCATGAATCAACAGGTGCAAATAGCTACGCAGCACATCGTACTTGTGCGGATAAGTGGAGTGCATTTCTGCCTGCATCTTCTGGAATATGGCCGAAAATTCGCGCAATTGAACTTCATCTGGAAAGAACACCGGATTACAGCCGACCTTAAACAAAGGCGAATCGCGCAGGTTATTTACCCGTTCACTATGCTGAATAAAATCTTCGGTAAAAAGACAATACCAGCCCGACTGCTGATCTGAGTCTGCTTCCCAGGAATAAGGCACTATAGGATTTGAAAATAGTAGTGCCGGTCGATCAATCTGTATCCACTTATCTGCATAATAGATCTTTCCCTTACCAATGATAAGTGAAACCTTATAAAAATCGCGGCGACTGTATGGACTTACCACGGCGCAGTTCTCTCTTGTGAATACGTTTATGTGGCCAATGCCAGCATTATCGAGCGGAACATCGATGGGAGCATGGTCTGGCAACCTGTTGTAAAAATCGATAACGGTTTCTGCTTGTTTCATATTGTAAATTTATAAAAATCAAATAATATACCTTGCATAAACCAAATTGATTGAACCCCGACCGCCAATTCCAGAAAGCCCTAAAACAAACTGCTTATCAGCATTAATTAACAATCTTTTTTTTTGATGAAGAGCGATCAATAGATAGTGTTATAAGATCACAGGCCGGACAGCACAAAATAGTCTGTCCGGCATTTATTTTACTTAGTTTGTCCAGAAGCCATCCTCCTGCATCTGGTCAGCAGAAAAAATCTCTACATTACAGATTTTACCATGCTCAACCGTGTAAATATCTATATTGTAAACGTCGAGTTTTTCTCCAGAGGGCTTCTCTGCCATCCAGTGCAATAGGCATGCAACCCGGTTGCCGTTTAAGCTAATTGATTGATAAGCACCTAACTGTAATGTATTACCGGAAATCTCGAACATCTTACCTACCATTCCGAATACCTCCTGCTGTGAACGCTTTAGGCCTGAGATCTCGTTGCTGCCAGGCTGCGACCAATTTACGTCAGAAGACAATAGTTGGCCAATTTTTTCAAGATCGACCGCTTTAACCGAGGTCAAAAATTCTATTACTGTTTGTTTTGATTGATTTTCCATAATATTTTCTATTTAGTATCTGAACCAAAGTTCGCAGGTTCAACTGAAGTTAAGATTACCATTAAACGACATTAAGTTATCTTTTTCCGTCAAATTATTTTTATTCTCTACTATATTGATATTTTAGCTTCAAGTATTTATCTACTATGGAAGATCAGATTAAAAATTTCATATCAAGACTGATTGGTTATGCAGTTCAAAGAGACATATCTGCAGAAAAACTTCTCCGTGCATCAAACATCACAATGGATGAACTGACAACTTCAAAAAATCCGCTTGCGGTTAAACAGATCGATGATGTCTGGTTTAATGCTGTATCTATAAGTAGAGACAACTTGTTCGGTCTTCATTTTGGGGAATCCTTACAACTACAGGCATTGGGAATTGTCGGAGAAATAATAAAAACGAGCAGAACAGTGGGAGAAGCGATAACTAATGCTGCCCCATTGGCCCAAATCATCTCGGCATTAGTAGAACTTAGAATTTTCAGGGATGACCATCATTTTTCGATAACATTTGCACCGGTCAACCGGGATTGGAATCAAGATACAACTGAAATACACACCGTTGACCTTTTAATGGCTTTGGTAATACACGAACTTGACGGGTTATTGTTTAAGAAGCTATACCCAAGTTCGGTCAGCTTCGCCAGATCGCTGGATAACCATGAAGAATATGAGCGTGTCCTTCGCTGTAAACCAGAGACGAATGCAAAAACCACTCAAATTTCATTTGATATTGCCTACTGGAACGAAAGAATTATAAGATCAAAACACGAACACCAGCAAGTTCTGCTTTTGGAAGAGGGTCTCTGGCAAAATACGCATGTATCTGAACAGGCATTAAAAAAGCGTATCTATAATTACATACGGTCAAACTCGTATCTAAAAATGGTTACCCTTGAAGATATTGCATGTAACTTTAATCTCAGTCCGCGTACACTCCAGCGTAAATTAAAAAGTGAGGAGATCAATTTTCAGCAGCTAGCTGATGAAGCCCGTAAAAACCTTGCTTTAATGTATTTGAAAGATGATTCTCTTCAGATAAAAGAAATATCTACCATGCTTGGCTACAATGAAGTAAGCGCATTTATACGTGCATTTAAACGATGGACAGGAACGGCACCCACTGATTATCAAAAAAAAAATGCTCCTCTCATAGTAAAAAAATCCTGACCAAAAAGAACCGAACTTTGAAGGTCATATTCTAGCGCAAGTCTTAGCGCCACAAGCACAAGCAAAGGCCTGACTTGTGCTTTAGTCAAATCAATATATTAATCTCTTAAGAAAATTTTAAAGCACAAGTCAGCCAACAACATTGCCCTAGCTACTAAGACTTGCGCTAGTAAGCGTAAATATGGGTGCAATGGCTAACTGCTGTTGTACCCATATTTATATTCCTCCCTTTATAGTGTTCTGGATATCATCATTTCACCATTCCACTGCGCTTCATCCGATAGCTATCGGATCGAAAAGATAATCGATTTTTGGTATCAAGGTTAAAAATCTACATGATAATCTTTGGAGAACGGTTTTGCTGCCCAGGCTTTTTTCGATGTCCACTCTGCCGAAGGTGCGGCCCAAAATTCGTCGTTAGCTGGTAAACCCAAAGGAAGGAATGATAGTGTAGCCATATACAAACTCCCTGTAGAGGTATAATAATCTGCTATTTCCGGATCATGCCCGCAAAAGCCAAGCTGTAACCATCCTTTTGAGTCAAAAGTTCCAGGGATATCATATATGTTCTGTTTTACTTTAGTTAAGGCAGAACGCACTTGAGCTGGCTGAATGGTGGCTGGTAACTTATGCATTAAAGCAATTTGGCTTAAAGCCTGAAAAGCACCTGTTCTATAGGTAATTGAACGCCCAATTGGTGGATAGGTTCCTTCAGGAGAAATCATGCGCTCTTGCCCTACTACATAACGTTGCATCCTTTTTACGGCAAGATCATACCGTTCTTTTTTGATTAGGTTTTTATCGAGCATAATAGCTAGCGTATCCACCATCATCGGGTGGATTACAAATGAATTGTAATAATCAAAAGCCATGTTTACGCCATCACCATACCAACCATCTCCTYTATACCAGGCGTTTAATGTATCTACTCCCTCATTCAAGCGGCTTTCATCGTGTGGTTCGCCAATCGATAATAAAAAGGCTTCGGTAATAGAACCAAATAACAACCAGTTATTTTTAAAGGGTTTTCTGTTTCTTAATGATTTAAACGAAACAATAATTTCGCGTTTTGTTTCTGGCTTTAACGGTTCCCATAGGGCTTTAGGTGCTCTTAAAAAAGTTTGTGCCAGGTAGGCTGAATCAACAATTGGCTGATAATCTTTGGTGAAATTTAGTTTATCAGGACTATTTGCCGCAAAACAGCTATCCAATCCCCGAATGGCCTGTAATTTCAGCTTGTTTCTTAAAACACCTTCGGTTGTGGTATCATCAGGTAACGAAAGCCAGGGTGCAATTCCGGCATAGGTACGGCCAACAGCTTCCAAATACGATACAGCAGGTGTTCTAGAGTCGAATTTCGGCGCTGTAACCACTGGCATATTTTTAATCAATGTTCCATTGGCTAAATTGGAAACAACGGGGCTGGCAATTTTATACAACAGTTTATACCAATATTCTCTGTCGTTTTTTGGTTGAGAACTTGTACTGTTATTAGTTTTTGTAGCGGATAAAATTTCGTTAGGATTAAACAGCCCAAATACTCCGGTTAGTGACAACGCGCCTATAAATTTTCTTCTTTCCATTTTGTGTGTGTTATAAATACCAGTTTTTGTAGCGCATTAGCGCCTCGAGATAGTAATAATCGGCGTAGCTTAGCGGAACGTCGACTTCTGATTTCAGCGGTAAAGCTCCTGTACTGTGCATCAGTAAAAAACCGCCGTTTTCCCCCGGCTTTGCAGTATACGCATCAGATGAAAGTGAAATGATCATTTTTTTTGCTTCGTCTACATATAATTTTCGCTCGCTTTTTGTTGCATACTGTCCTAATTCTAACAAACCAGAAGCAATAACCGCAGCGGCAGATGCATCACGATAAGTATCTGGAATGTTCGGTGCGTTAAAGTCCCAATATGGAATCTGATCGGCAGGCATATTCGGGTGGTTGATAATAAATTTGGCGATGTTTTTTGCCTGATTAAGATAATGTTTGTTCTTGGTAAAACGGTACATCATGGTGTAACCATATAATCCCCAGCCCTGGCCGCGGCTCCAGGCCGATTCGTCAAATGCGCCCTGGGCCGTACCCCTTTTAAGTACTTTGCCAGTAGTCATATCGTAATCTACTACATGGTAAGAACTATAGTTTGGCCTGAAATGGTTTTTAAGCGAAGTATCGGCATGATTGATGGCAATTTTCTTGTATTTCGGATCGCCACCATGATCAGACACCCATGCCAACAGCTCCAGGTTCATCATATTATCAATAATAACAGGGCCTTTCCATTGTTTACTGCTATTCCACGATTGGATTACGCTAGCAGCCGGGCGGTAGCGCGTTGCAAGCGAAGCTGCAGCGGTATCGATGGTTGGTTTATATCGCGCATTACCTGTAATGCGGTAGGCGTTGCCGAAACTACAGAACATCATGAAACCTAAATCATGGTTTCCGGTATAATGTTTCTCCTTCTCTAGTACGACAAGGCGTTTTTCTGCCTCTTTTAAGGTGCCAGAATCTTTAGTGTATTCGTAAATATAAAGTAGTGAACCTGGGTAAAAACCACTGCACCACCATTTGGTATCGCTCGTTTCCAGCTTATTATTTTTTGCATAATRGGTTTTCGGCATGCGGTCTGCCGGTGTGTTTTTGGCCAGTAACTGATATTGTTTCTGTGCAAATTCAAATTGCCTGTCGAGCAGATTTTTCATCACTTTTTTTTCATCAGCTGCCTTTTGTGCATGAGCAATTACTGCTGTGGCCAGAAAACATATGGTGAACAATAATTTCTTCATAGGTTAGGTAAACT
>NZ_JBFTQI010000269.1:0-7084 GCF_056398925.1 Pedobacter sp. 01T416_2 | reverse complement strand
GGGCCTGGTTGCACTCCTTTGGATAGTGGCCTTTTTAAATTATTTCGATAGGATCATGATTACCTCTATGCGCGATCCTATAGTGAAGGAATTTGCCCTTTCTGATGCCCAGTTCGGGCTTTTAACTTCAGTTTTTCTTTGGTCTTATGGGATACTAAGTCCTTTTGGAGGTTTTTTGGCCGATAAATACAGTAGGAAAAAAGTAATTATATTCAGTGTTTCGGTTTGGTCGGCAGTAACCTTGTGGACAGGTTTTACTTCTTCATTTGAAGAAATGCTGGTTTCGCGTTTGTTTATGGGCCTAAGCGAAGCTTGTTATATCCCCGCGGCATTGGCACTGATTACTGACTATCATAAAGGAAAAACAAGATCACTTGCCACAGGCCTGCACATGAGTGGTCTTTATGCTGGTTTAGCATTGGGTGGCTTAGGTGGTTATATTGCCGAAATATGGGGCTGGAGATATGGTTTTCATATATTCGGAATTTTTGGGATTCTTTATTCGATCGTACTGTTGTATTATTTAAAAGATATTAAACATGAAACAACAGAAAATGAGGTAGAAGAGATAAAAAAGGAAACCATAAGTTTATTAGGCTCGGTTAAGATCCTGTTTAAAGAGCGGTCTTTTCTGGTGTTATTGTTTTATTTCAGTGTTTTGGGTACCGCAAACTGGCTGGTGTATGGTTGGCTGCCTACCTTTTTAAAAGAACATTTTCACCTCAAGCTGGGCGAAGCCGGAATTTCGGCAACAGGCTATATTCAGATCGGATCTTTTGTTGGGGTAATTTTTGGGGGGTATTTTGCCGATAAATGGTTTCTTAAGAATAAAAGAAGCAGGGTTTTTATGATCATTATCGGCTTTACTGTTGGCGCACCATTTTTATTCCTCATGTCGTCAACCACCGTGTTTGCAATAGCCATTATCGCTATGTTCTTTTTTGGTATAGCCAGAGGGATAAACGACGCTAATTTAATGCCCGTACTTAGGCAGATTGCCGATAGCAGGTACATTGCAACCGGATATGGTTTCCTTAATTTCCTGAGTACAATTATAGGTGGTTTAATGGTTTATGTTGGTGGCGCATTAAAAGATGCCAAGGTAGATTTATCTATTATTTACCAGGTTTCGGCGGTGATAATGTTGTTTGCAACATGGTCGCTATTTGCAATAAAAATTAAAAAAGAAGCTTAATCATGGATAACATCATCGGGCACATAATTTCCGTTATAAGGTGTAGCCTAAGGCAAGTGCTGAAATATCCTTTAAACGATTGCCACATACAAGAGGTTGTATCATAAAGGCAAATTTCACCTCAGATGATGTCATGTTGAGCTTGTCGAAACACCTTAAAGAATATTTAACGGGTCCTTCGACCAGCTCAGGATGACAAATCTATATTTGTGATACAACCTCTTAACGCTATATTCAGTATTAAATTTGCATCTCGAATAAACTAACTGGTTTATGATGATAATGTGCCGGAAGCTGATTAGTATTGCTTAGTTCGTATAGCCCCAAAAAATCAAATCCAAATTTTTGGTAATGCCGAATCAATCCCTTGTTTTCACCAACGGTATCTAATCTAACAAAACGTTTACCATTTGCTTTGGCATATTCTTTTGCCCAGTTTATAATTGTACCCACCAGGTTTTGCCCCCTGAAATCAGGATTTGTAGCAATGCGGTGAATGTAAATGGCAGGGTCGAGGTTCTTTTCTTCCCATATCTGAGGGTCGCTAAAAGTAGTTGCCCAAATACAGGCTACCTGCCCATTAATAATTATTTTCCATTGCCTGTTTTCCTTAATCTCTGTTTCAATCAACGGGAGTTCAAACTTGGGCCAATGAACGCTATATTTCGTTTTCTGGAAATCGGTTGCAATTTCATATAAGCGGAAGATTTCTGTTATATCATGTATCGTACTATTTTCTATCTGCATGGTTATGGCTTTAGGTTTTTAATGAATGGAGCGAGTTCTCTTTCTACAGCGCTGTTGCTGTTTTCGAGGTGCGATACAATGTTTTTTCGTTCCTGTTCCGATTTGTTCTGGCTTAGTTTTTTCTTTCCCTGAAGATTGCTTACTTCTATTTCGAAAGCTACAATTCCCCGCATCATACCTTGTTTAAACTTTTCTGAAAGACTATCCCATTGTAAGAGATATTCTTTTTCATAATACAGAATCATTTCTTTTAGTGCTTGTTCTTTAGCTTCTTCATCGCTAATAATATTGGCTTTCCCATAAGCATGCACGCTAATATAATCCCATGTGGGTACACTTTCGTGTTTTTCGTAATGGCTGGGAGAGATATAAGCGTGTGGCTCGGTAAATATAATAAGCGATGTATACTGCTCAATATATTTCACCTGTTCATTGGCTTGCGCAAAGTGACCGCTAATCAATACCTTTCCATTTACCTCATTTACAACGAAAGGTAACTGAGTGGCTATGGGTAAATTATTGTAGCTGGTAATTATAGTGGCAAAGCTATATCTCTTCATAAAGGTAATTTGCTCACTTTGGTTATCAAACTTAAAACTATTGGATATCAACATTTTATTGTGTTTTTGAGGGTGGATTATGGTTATTTAGCAAACTTTTTTGAGCCCGCAACGCAAAGGATTACGCCCATCGTAATGGCTAGCATACCCATACTTACTTTTTCATGGAGCAGGGTAGTGGCAAGTGCCAATCCAAAAAAGGGCTGTAGGAGCTGGAGCTGTCCAACTGCTGCGGTTCCACCTTGTGCAAGCCCTCTGTACCAGAAAATAAACCCGATGAACATGCTAAAGAGCGAAATATAAGCAAGGCTCAGCCAGGCAGCGCTACCCACTTCAGCAAATGAAGCTGGTTGATAAATGAACATTAAAGGTAACATGAGTGGGAGCGAGAGCACAAGTGCCCAGGAGATTACCTGCCAACCACCCAATGTTTTAGATAGTTTTGCACCTTCTGCGTAGCCAAGCCCGCATAGTACAATTGCCAGTAACATTAAAATATCCCCGGTTGGCGCGGCGTTAATTCCCTGATAAATGGCGTAGCCAATCACCAGAAAGCTGCCTGCAATTGAGAAAAGCCAGAATATGGGCTTAGGACGTTCGCCTCCTCGTAAAACGGCAAAAGCGGCTGTAACCATAGGCAAAAGGCCTAAGAATACCAAAGAATGTGCTGAGGTGATGTGTTGCAAAGCAAGAGCACTTAACAAAGGAAAGCCGACTACTACACCCAATGCTACAATTCCTAGCGAGATTAAATGTTTGGTCGAGGGTCGTTTTTCTTTAAATGCAATTAATACCCCCATTGCGAGCAGTGCAGCTATAGTGGCACGGGCAACGGTTACAAAAACAGGGCTCATATCCATTACCGCTAATCTTGTGGCTGGCATAGAGCCGCTAAAGATAAGTACGGCGATAAATCCGTTACGCCAACCACTCGAAATATGCGCTCTGTTTAGTTCAGTTCCTGTTTCTTTCATGTCTTTTCATTTCTTAAATCAAAGGTGCAAAGCTAAAAGCGATAAATACAGTATCAGTTTTGTATATTTGTATGGATACAGTTTGTTGATTATGGAGAAAGTTTACAGGTACAATGAAATAGCAAGCGGAATCGCCGCACAGATTAGAGACGGCATTCTGCGATCGGGAGATAAACTTCCTTCTGTTCGTATGCTCTGCAAAGAATATGCGGTAGGCATGAATACGGCAAAACGTGTGTTTTTGGAACTGGAAGCACAATCGTTGGTCGAGGCCAAACCACAATCTGGTTTCTTTGTAAGCAACCGTAGGGTAGAACGACTTCCATTACCTGCAGTTAGTAAACCTTCACTAATTGCAAATCATCATGAGCCGAGCGAACTGAGTAGCCAGGTGTATTCTAGCATTGGTCGCGATGATTTAACCCTTTTTTCAATTGGTGTGCCATCAGGCAGCCTGTTACCATTGGCAAAACTCAAAAAGGAGATACTTTATGCTACGCGGGCGCTTAAAGAAGGGGGAACAGAATATGAACCGCTTCAGGGCAATGTTAAATTACGCAGAATGGTTGCAGTACGATCGTTAGGTTGGGGAGGAAACCTTCATGAAGATGACCTGATTACTACTGCCGGTGGAGTGAATGCATTGTCTTTTTGCCTGATGGCTTTAGGCAAACCTGGCGATACGGTGGCCATAGAAAGTCCATGTTATCCCGGAATTCTCCAGTTGGTAATCAGTTTAGGTTTAAAAGTACTCGAATTGCCCACGCATCCGGTTACGGGCATTGAGATAGATGCACTTAGGAAAGTGGTGTCGAAAATTGATATTTGCCTGTTAATTCCCAATTTTAATACACCCTTGGGTAGTTGCATGCCCGATGCGCATAAAAAAGAAGTTGTTCAGCTTTTGGCTGCAAATGATATTCCGCTTATTGAAGATGATATTTATGGTGATCTTTATTTCGGCACCCAACGACCAAGATGTTGTAAATCATTTGATACAGAAGGTAATGTGCTTTGGTGTAGTGCAGTTTCGAAAACTTTGGCACCTGGATACCGCGTAGGTTGGGTAGCTCCTGGAAAGTATAAAGAAAAATTACTTAAATTAAAGCTTGTACATGCCCTTGCTTCAACTTCTGTTATTCATGAGGCCGTTGGCAATTTTCTAAAAACTGGTCGGTATGATCGCCATTTGCATCAGCTCCGTCGTACCTTACAGCAGAATTATCAGCATTTTATCGATGCGGTTACCGAATATTTTCCAGAGGGTACAAAAACAACCCGGCCGCAAGGTGGGCTGGCCATATGGATAGAATTTAATAAAGAAGTTGATGCTGTAAAACTCTATGAACTGGCAATGAAACAAAAAATCAGCATTGCCCCGGGCCCGATGTTTACGTTACAAGATCAATATCAGAACTGTATCCGCCTATGTATCGGCCTTCCATGGTCGGATGAGCTTAAATTTAAACTGAAACAATTGGGTAATCTGGCAAAAATGATGTGACCGAATAATGGCACGCACTAAAGTTAGGGGCAATTAGCTCAATGCCGATACGCTATGATTGATTAAGGATTTACATTCTCTGACTCAGGAGTGCTCGGCGTTTCGCCTAAGGGCGTTATTCCGCAAGCTGCCCATATAAATTTAAAAATATTTAGGAACTCGCATTGGATATCCCTGTCAGATTGTATTTCGTTCTCCATATTGTACCGCTTTAATCTATTTATTGAAACATAGAAAGGCTGGTTTTGTGTTAGCGAAGGTAATCCTTTAATGTAAGTTTACTGTTGCCTAAATGTTAAGGAAGATGTTTTAAACCTTAACCGATTCGGTGCAATATTTATTTTAGGTACAATAAGTAAGTATACCCAATAATCAGTATTGGAATCTCTATGGCGTTGTGTTATATTTACATATTTAATAACAGTTATCTGTTTATTTTTCAGTAGGATGCAGTGTTTTATGATTGATTTACTATTATATCAGTATGTCCCTTGCTAAACATATATTTTAATAAACAGAAAATGATATACAACGATCGAAAAGCCGTGGATCCTGCTATAAAGAAATGTCTTATCGACAAACTGCTCAATAACAATATCTCGGTTAGCGAACTTATTGAACTGAGGCCTGAAATTAATGAATTCGATCTTTCTGAAATTATTCAGCATATCTACGACCTTAACCTGGAGCAGGTACGAAAAATAGCAGCATTAGCGCCTGTTATGGCTAAAGTAGATGCATTAAAAAACAGCCAGCGCAATACCCGTTTTATAAAAAAGGTAAAAAATAATTTCCGGAAACATACGGCTAAGCACAACGGTCTTAAAAACAGGGTAGTGGTAGTAGAGGGCGATTCGTGGTTCAATTATCCTATTCTTTTAAGCGATGTGATCGACTGGATTGCTATGGAAGAGAATATGGCCGTTTATAGCCTGGCTTCTGGTGGCGATTGGCTGATGAACATGCTTAGTGCCAAAAAATATGTCGAACAGCTTTCTACACTTCAACCGGATGTATTTATCATTAGCGGGGGAGGAAACGACCTGGTTGGAAACCGGAGAATAGCAGCCATGGTTACACATAAAGGAGACTCTAACGAATTTGAAAATAGTGCATTTGCGAAATACCTTTATCAAAGCGCTGCTAATCCACCCGATAACCCAGAAGATTTTAAACGTGGTACCCAGTTCATATCCAAAGATTTTTATGCTTTACTGGCCTTTTTTCAGCTCCAATATTATTTTATTATAAATGGGATTCTCACTGGCGGTGAGGGAGAAAATGGTAAGTTTCCAGGGATACAGATTATTACGCAAGGTTACGATTACGCCATACCAAGCGATAAGAAGATAGCAGGATATAATCCACTCAAATGGTACCGGCTGTTTGCGCGAACTTTTCTCGGCCATGGAGGATGGTTAAAAACGCCCTTGCAGCTCAGGGGCATATACGATCCCGAAGATCAGCGCAAAATTGTTTATGCCATGATTTACCTCTTTAACGAAATGATGATTGATATCGGTCGCATTTTTAGTGAAATGTTAGGGGAGAATAGGGTATTCCATATCGATTCAAGAGGGTCAGTTGGTAAAAATGGTTGGACGGATGAATTGCATCCATTGCCCCAACATTTCAAAAAAACAGCAGCAGCCTTTATTCACTGTATTAACAACCCAAATAAAAATGGAAGTGCAGTTATAGCAGTTGTAAAACAACAGGATGGAGGGCAGAAATGAAAAAGATATTGATTCTAGTATTTATCATTGTTTGTGGTGCAATGTCCTTTCAGGGAAAAGTACTTCAGCACTTCAGCGGAAAAGGAATCGTCAATTTAGAACTCGCCAATAAAGATGCAGGAGTAGAAATTATTGCGCTTTGGAGCGATACACTTTATGGTGACCAGACACTTTTAAACATTGCCCAAAAGAATACACACCTCGATTTTCTGTTTATTTTGGTATATGTAGTGCTCATCATGACGCTATCTAATTCGCAAATGCAAAGAGAAAAAACAAGTTGGCTAAACGAATTGCTACGGCTTAATTTATTTCTGGCATTTTTAATCGGCTCACTGGATGTAATTGAAAATATCAGGCTATTACAC
>NZ_JBFTQI010000268.1:0-7087 GCF_056398925.1 Pedobacter sp. 01T416_2 | reverse complement strand
CATAGTTCCTATCCATAGCCACACCCAACGCATTGAGCCGACGGTTTACCAAACTATCCATCTCCTTCAGGTCCCGCTGATCTTCCAGCGAAACTTCCTGCTGCGATTTGCCATCGATTACGGCTGTTGATTTGTTATCGGTTTGCTTTTTAGGATTGTTCGGGAACGACATTTTCATTTCTACCACCGAACTATCATTGGTAATTCCATAATGGAACCGGCTGCGCAGGTTATCCACTTTTAAATCATCAAAAGCGTGCTTCAGCACCAACCATTCTGGTGAGAGAAAAAACTGCTGAAAACGGATACTTTTCTCGTGCCCCTTCACGATGCTCTGATAGCTTATCTGCCTCGAAGCATCGCTAACAATAGATTCGAGCACTACAGCAACAGATTTCTTTTGCGCCAGATACAACTGCCGTATCCATGCACATTGCAGGCACAGGCTAATGATCAGTGTAATAACCGCCAGCGGAAGAACATATCTGGAGCGAAGCCATTTCATTCCCCTAAATTGAACAATTCATTTTATCAATGGAAGTCTGGGCCGAAGATTTAACCATATTTAACCGAGATTAACTTTGCTTAACATGCAAAGCATTTAGTTTTGAAACATGAAAAAGTTAACCCTACTCCTTCTTTTCTGCTTCCCCTTGATCGCTTTAGCACAATTACGTAAAGGTTTGGTAACCGATAAAACCGGTGAACCGATTGATGGGGCAACCATTGGCTTGCGCCGTGGAGACTCGACCCTAACCATCCAGGCTTCAAAAAACGGGTTGTTCAGTTTCCCGCAGCTTTTTAAAGGCAGTTACATTTTAAAGGTTAATGCTGTTGGATATCAAAATACGGTTCAGGCATTGAATCTTCCGATGGATTCGGTTGTGATCGTGATGACCAGTGAGGATAAAACCCTGGAGCAGGTAACGGTATCTGCTTCAAAACCACTTATTGTGAGAAAAATCGACAGGGTGATATTCAATGTCGAAAATAGCATCGTAGCCAGTGGTGCAACGGTTTGGGATGCATTGGGCAAAGCACCAGGCGTACAGACGCGTTTTGATGGTGGGGTAACGGCGAACAACAAAGGTGTGGTGATTTACATGGATGATAAGCCTATCAGGTTATCGGGCGAAGATCTGGCCGCATACCTCCGGAGCCTTCCTTCGGACAATATTGCCAAAATAGAAATTATTGCCAATCCAACGGCCAGGTATGATGCCCAGGGCGGTGCAGTAATCAATATTATTTCTAAAAAACCAAAAGGCGATGGCTTTAACGTGGTGCTTTCCGGCGGTTATACCCAATCAGCCTATAGCAGCTATACCCCAAGTATGGTGTTCAATTATCGGAAAGACAAATTGAATGTATATGGCAGTTATGGCTACAGCAGACGTAAAAAGGACCATACGGAGAGTGAGTACATCATTTTCGACTCGCCGGGAAACTATGCAGACTGGAAGAATGATAAATCGGGAATACGTTCGGGAAACGCCAATAGTTATAAAATCGGCGCCGATTACAACCTGACCGACAAACAGGTAATCGGGATTTTGGTAAATGGCTACAATGGTGCGAACAGCAGACCGAATAGCACATTAACGACTATTGTTAACAACCACTCCGCACTACCAGATTCTATTCTTCATACCCAAAACGTTTCTAATGGAAAAGCCTATCAATATAGTTTCAATCTCAACTACAAAATTAAATTAGATACCAACGGCCGGAATATTAATGTGGATTTAGATTATGTTCCTTACCAGAACAAAAACAGCCAGCAGGTAGATACTTATGGCACATTGGCCAATGGCAATCTGCTTCCCGACAATTACCACATCTTTACCCCGTCTGACCAGAATATCAATATCTATTCGGGAAAACTGGATTATTCGGATAAGTTCTGGAAGAAATGGACGTTTGAATCGGGTGTAAAATATAGCAGTGTCCGCACGCGTAACAGTTTTGATTTTTATAATAATCCGGCAACCGGCCCTGAATTGGTACCTAACCGCAGCGACCGCTTTGAATATGCAGAAAACATATCGGCTATTTATGCCAGTATTAGCGGAGATGCGGGCAAATGGAGTTTTGAGGGCGACCTACGGGGTGAATATACCCGAACAAATGGCAAATCGATGGTATTAAACACCAACAACCAGAACCACTATTTTAAGCTTTTCCCAACGCTTTTTGTGGTTTATAAAATGAATAAAGACAACGAAATAAACCTCACTTATAATTCAAGGATCAACAGACCTGAATACTGGAGGTTAAACCCTTTTAAATCTTATACCAGCCCTTACACTTACCTGAAAGGAAACCCTGCGCTGCAACCCGCTTTTATTTACAATGGCGAACTGGGCTATACCTATAAACAGCAATATAACATTTCATTTTACCTACGGCGGGTGGTTGATTATTTTAGTAACATCTCGGTACAGGATAACACCTCAAAACTCTTTTATGATACTCAAAGAAATCTAGATTTGAGTCAGGAAATGGGTTTCTCGGCTTCCTTTCCCATTAAACCAGCTTCCTGGTGGGAAATCAACAATTATGCACAGGGCTCCTACCGCCAGGAAAAGTCGGGATATTTACAGGCGCGTTATGATTATCATGTTTGGGGTATTTACCTCAGCACTAATCATGCTTTTACATTGAACAAAACACAGGGATTGAAAGCAGAAATCAGCGCATGGTACTCTTCTCCTACCATACAGGGCATTTATAAACTTGCACAACTTTATGATGTGAGCGCAGGTTTGAGCAAGAGTTTGTTTAAAGGCAAAGGCACTTTAAGGTTGGCTGTAAACGATATGTTTTATAGAAATGCCTACCGCATTGATGTTGATTACGAAAATCAACATAATGGTTTTTATGAGAAAAACGATACACGCAGTGCTACTTTAAGCTTCTCGTACCGGTTGGGCGGTAATCCAACGGCTGCCAGGAAAAGAACTTCGGCCAGTGAGGAGGAAAAGAAACGCACGCAGTAAATTTTAACCACAGATGCACACAGATAAACACGGATTTCCATATCTGTGTGCATCCTTTCTATCTCCCGAAAATCGGGACAAGTCGTGGTTAAATTATTTTTGCTGCCTGGGTCTTAGCGAGACGCTACGTCCAGAATGGGATATTTGCGACACTATACATTTCCGCCCAACTAGGCCGTAGCACCGTATCCCCGTTCCACTTAAATCCGGCCTAACAAATTTTTCGGATTCTGCTGACCCAGCCACACCACTGACCTTTAAAGAAAAATTTTCAGCCGGCATTTTTTGTTTTTTCATGGGCTTTTATGTTTTCAACGGCATTCAAGCTAGCTGCGCTGGTCTTTTTGATGCCAAAAAGAAAGAGCCTTTCGGCGGCGGTGAGCCGAGGCAAGAATGAGCCCCTGGGTAAAAAAGGATATGCATCATTCAAATTGATTTTTATACAATAAATTATCCCTCAGACTGACGACCGCAGTGCTTAACTTAAAACATTGAGCGAAGGGCTACAATCGGCCTTCAAATACTATTTACGATTTATTTACAAAATTTACATTTTTATTTACAATCCAAATCACTCCATCCAAAAAATATCAAACTAGATTCGCTTAATCAATTTGAAAGGATATGAAACATATGAAAAAAACCATCTATGTGCTGATCTTACCACTGGTTGTGGTGAGCGGATTAGTATTTGCCAATCGTGAAATTAAGCCATCCCCAAAGCCCCTGTCTGCCGCTGAAATGAAAGCGCGCATGGTGGAGGACAGGAAAAAATGGGAGGCCTCTCCTGACGGGATCAGGTACAAAAAATGGGAGCTTTCTCCTGAAGGTAAAAAAGTGCATGCCAGTCATGATAAAATAAGGAATTACATAAAGGATTTCAGTAATATGGAGGCCGTGGTCACCTCTGTTACTTTTCAGCGCGCAAACGCGAAATCAGGACCAAAATGGCTTATCGTCAGGATTGATGGCGAAGAATACATGATGCAATTCACGCTTAAGGAATTTCAGCAGTTAAATGGCCTGAAAGTTAACGACAAAATAATGGTAAAAAGCCACAGCGCCGGGTATTCGCCCAATCATCCATATTTGATTGTATCAGGCGACTATATTGAGCAAAATAATAAGGTACTTTTTAAACGTGACTTTAGCAAAAATAACGGTTGCTGACAAAAAGCTCTGCATTCTGCACCTCCCAGCTAAGATTAAAAGCGCATCGAAAGATGTGCTTTTTTTGTTATAAACTGATTTTGCTTGGGTCTCAGCGAGATGCTACAATCAGAATGAGCAGATTGTTGAAAAATTGTATTATTAACAATACTGGATTTTAGTAACTTACAAATTAGTTTAAAACCAAAAAAACAATCTGTGATCCACGAGATTGAATCTCTATATATGAATGAAACCGAAATAAGCCACCTTGATAAAGTTTATATCAGTTATGGCTATGAAACAACTAAAGCTTACCCAGGGGTAAGGGTCTATCTATTTACCAAAAGTATTTATAGCGGTGCAGATGTTGTAAAACTTGATAGCAGTGGAGATGCTGAAGCACTAAAGAAAAAATATTCTGCATTGGGCTACGGAGTCAAAGTCAGAGACTTCAACAGCGTCTCTGAGGCAGAGGATATTTTATTCAAAGATTTTTTCAAAGCAGATGGAGTCATTGATAATTTAAAAAGGAGGTATAAAAACTTTGTTGGCAGAATAATGGAGAATCTGCCCGAAACTGCTAAATATCAATACATAAGGTCACCATATGAATTTTCTATTATTAATGAGGAACACGAAGAACAATCATCTCTGCACTTCAGCGCTGATGACCCCAATGATAATTTAACCGATAAAATAGTTGGGCTGATCAACAAGCATAATGGCCCACTATTAACAATTATCGAAGCGGCTGCTGGTTTTGGAAAGACTTGCACAGCTTATGAAATCTTAAATTCCTTTATTAGTACATCTATTAATAAAATTCCTTTTTTCACAGAGCTTTCCAGAGATAGAAGAGCAACAATATTTAAGCACATACTCCAGAATGAAATTGAAGAACAGTTTTCTAACAGAGTTGATTCTAAAGTAGTCATCAATGAAATAAAGCAAGGACGAATACCGCTGATAATCGACGGATTTGATGAATTGATATCTAAGGATTTTTCATTTTCTACAAGCAGGTTCGAGGAGGTAGAAAGCATGTTATCCACTATTGTTGACCTTTTAACAGATAATGCAAAAATTATTATTACATCAAGAAAAACAGCAATCTTTTCAAGCGAAGAATTTCACAACTGGATGATTGATAGAAATATTCCTTACACACTCGCCAAAATTTCCCTTACTGAACCTTCAATAGAAAATTGGCTGTCCAAGGATAAACTTGAACTCATTGATAGATCCTCCTTTCCAGTTAACAAAATCGCAAACCCAGTTCTACTTACTTATTTAAGATATATTGATTTCTCTGAACTATCGACCATGATATTTGAGAATGAATCGATTGTTCAGAAATATTTTGAATTCCTTCTCACAAGAGAGCAAATCAGGCAGAATTTAGTACTTGAACCAGAAATACAGCTACGGATATTTAGAAAGCTAGTCAGATTAATGACCGAACTTGATATCAAGACAGAGACCAAAGATTTCATAAAAGAGTTGATCCAGGAATACAATTCCAAGGTACTCGAAGAGACTAGAAAAAATTACACACCTGATAAAAGGCCAAGGATTGATCAGTTGGCAGACACCCTATCTAATCATGCATTTCTGGATAGAAAGGAAAAAAACCTAATCGGTTTTGTCAATGAATTTGTTTTTGGAACGCTAATAGGTGAAAATCTTATTATGGGTAAATTTGCTGAGCATAATCCCAAATTCTATGAATCATTAAACCAAATGTTCGCTCTTTTAGCTCTTGAAGCATTCAAGGTACAATCGGAGCAGTATAAAAAAGAGCTTTGGCAGATATTTTTTGATTATAACTTCCGTTACGAAGCCGAATTTTTCTTCAAGCTGGACATAGATCTATTGGGAGTGATAGTAAGAGACTACAAACATGCGATATTGGACGGCTTTGAACTGAAAGATATGCTAATCCAAAAAGAAGGCCAGTTCAGCGAAACAGTTTTCAACAATTGTGTTTTCTACAACTGTAACTTTAATTTTAAGTCGTTCAGTAATTGTTCATTCGTAAACTGTCGTTTTTACGACTGTCAGTTCGACACGAAAACGTCATATTCAGATAGTTATTTTGTGGCCTTTGGCTGTACAGACAATAATGATTTAATAAGCCAGGTATTCGATATTGATATACCCAGTAAGGTTCAGGATGTCAACCTTGAGAAATCTGTACTTTCTTTGTTCTTCAAAACAGGAGGCCTCTCGCCTAGGTATCGTCAGCTCTCCTTCATTAAATCTGAACTAAGCAAGGAGGATCAAAAGGAAATTTCAAAAATCCTACATAAGCTCAAGGCAGAAGATCTTATTTATTTCAAGGGTGATTTAAGCCATTTAACAAAAAAAGGAATAGTTTATTATAATGAAAATTACAGAACCGAATTAGTATGAATGAGCACGCACTCGAAATTATTGAAAGAAATATCAGAATAAAATTAGAAACAGAACTTAAACGTTCAGGAATTCTTTTTAGATTATTTTCTAGGATCAAGGATGATAGTTCGGTAAAGGATAAGCTTAAGAGAAAAGAATATGATAAATCTGATAAGCAAATGCAAGATCTAATAGGATTCAGGATTACGACTTATTTTAATGATGATATTCAACCAATAATAAAAATATGTACATCTATTTTTGAAAAAATCGATCTCGTTTATGACCAGCCTGAATCAGATACTTTTAAACCCTTAAGAAAAAACATGATCTGTGCACTGCCAGTAGATTTAAAAAATACATTTAACGAGCTAAAGGCAAAAAAAACGGATGAATTCGCTTTCGTTGACAGCACTTTCGAGATACAGTTCCGTACTACATTGTCAGAAGGCTGGCACGAGGTAGACCATAACTTAAGATATAAGTGTAGTAGTGAATGGGATGGCCTACAAACTGAAAGTAGAATGCTCAATGGCATATAC
>NZ_JBFTQI010000267.1:0-7089 GCF_056398925.1 Pedobacter sp. 01T416_2 | reverse complement strand
GTGCAAATCATCAACAATTAATATCCTATTCATAATAAACAAAAGTAACATTTTGCAAATTGTTCAATTGTAATATTCTTTTATAGTTTTTGTAAAACTGATGACTGCTGATTGAGAACAGTTAATTGCCGATTAGCCCACAAAAATATTACTATAAAATGGCTGTAATAAAATAGTTACGGCTCCTTAATTAAACTTAGTTGCCGTTACTTTGTCTCCCTTTATAAAACACACGAAATTTTATTTTTTAATGAGACTTTTACAATCGACAACAATACAGATTACCCTTTTACTTTTAAGCTTATCTTTTAGTCTTTTCGCACAAACAAGTGGAAAAGCAAAAATTACCGGAATACTTAAAGACGCAAAAACACAAGAAACCATTCCATTTGCTACCGCTGTTTTAATTGATAAAGCAACAAGCAAAAATGCAAAAATTGCCCAAACAGATGTAAATGGTGCATTTGTAATGGCAGATATCCCCACCGGAACCTTTACCTTTAAAATAAGCTTTGTTGGCTACCAAACCATGGTTAGAGATAACGTGGTAATTACTGCCACCACGGGTACATTAAACTTTGGCGACATTAAAATGAATCCTTCAAAAGGAAATATGCTAAGCGAAATTACCGTAACAGGCCAAAAACAAGGCATGCAAATGGGGATCGACAAAAAGATTTTTGCTGTAGACCAGAGCGTAATCAGCGAAGGTGGCTCAGCAGGCGATTTATTGCAGAATGTTCCTTCAGTTTCTACCGATATGGATGGCAATGTGAGTTTACGTGGCTCTACAGGCGTAAAAGTTTTAATTGATGGAAAACCATCTTTAATTGCCGGCGGTAATGTAGCGCAGATTCTCCAATCGATCCCGGCCAGCTCTATCGAAAGCGTTGAGGTAATTACCAATCCATCGGCTAAATATGATGCAGAAGGTCAATCAGGGATCATCAACATCGTACTGAAGAAAAATACGAAACTTGGCTTTAACGGTTCAGTTGCGCTAACTGCAGGTAACCGTGATAACTATAATGCCAACACTAATTTAAGTTTTCAGAATAGCAAAGTAAACCTTTACGGAAACTATGGCTATCGCTATGGCAACCGTTTGGGTGGCGGTTTCCAGGACATTACCTACAAAACACCAACCAGTTCAACAGCTTTCGCAAATCAGAATACCGTTTCTAATTCTTCCGATAGAGGACACAATGCTAAAGCTGGTTTAGATTATTATTTGGCACCAAAAAGCGTAATCAGCTTATCGGGTGGTTTTAACTCAAGAGAAAATGAGCGGAACGAGCTGCTTGATATTAGACAATTAAGTGCAAACCAGTCACCTGTTTTATTAAGTAACAGAACCAATAATAATGACGGTTATGGAAAAAGTTATGACCTGAATTTAGATTACGTACAGAAGTTTAAAAGACCGAAAGAAGAGTTAACCTTCAACTTTGGTTATTCGTATGGAACAAACAACAACGACCAAACTTACAGCACCAACACCACTAACCGAAATGGTGTGCCGATTGATGAAACCTTAAGTTTACAGCGTGTTTTTAACACTGGCAATAACACCAATTACAACATCCAGACTGATTATGCATTACCTGTTGGTAAAGCCGGTAAAATTGAAGTTGGTTACCGTAGCCAGATCCGCTTAGGAAACAATGATCAATACGCAGATTCGATTCCTACAAATACGAATATTTATGTCAGTAACAATAAGTTAATTAACGGTTTCGATAGTAAGGATCAGGTGCACGCACTTTATTTCAATTACCAGAACCAGATTAAAGATTTTGGTTACCAAATTGGATTAAGAGGAGAAGATGCGCGTTTAAATACGCATTTAGAAGGTTACACGGGTAATGTATTAACCACGGCCGAAGGAAATATCCATTACAAAAGGATATATCCAAGTGTTTTCTTAACGCAAAAATTAAAGGGCGATAATCAACTCCAATTGAGTTATACACGCCGTGTAAACCGCCCTCGCCCCTGGGATACCAATCCATTTTTGGATGTTTCGGATCCTTTAAACTATAGAGGTGGTAACCCGAATTTATTGCCAGAGGATGTACACTCTTTCGAATTGGGATATAGTAAATACTGGAAAAAAGTAACCTTAACCTCGAGTTTGTATTTCCGCCAAACCAATGATGTAATTCAACGGGTAAGAAGTACACCAGTTAATGGGATCATTACTTCAACCCCTCAAAATTTAACGAATCAAATCAATAGTGGTTTAGAGTTAATTGGCCGCTTTGATCTGATTAAAGCTTTAAATTTTACCACCAACGTAAACTTATATCAAGCTAAGTTTGCCGGAGATGCAAGATTTGATATTCCATCGAGCAGTGGATTTAGTTGGAATGCCAACCTAACGGGAAATTTAACCGTTGCAAAAAATGTATCGTTACAGGTACGCGGCGATTATAGAGCACCGGAAGTGATGGCACAGGGAAAACGTAACGCCATGTATGGAATTGACGGCGGAGCCAAATATGATTTCCCGAACAAAAAAGCATCTTTAAGTTTCAATGTTAGAGATGTATTTAACACCAGAAGATGGAGCATGACCACCGAAGATAAGGCAACTATTGTTGATTTCGAACGACAAATGCAGGGAACAATGGGTAACCTAACCTTCTCTTACCGTTTTGGAAAAACAACATTTACGGGTGCTAAAAAGAAGAAAGACGATCAGCAGGATAACCGTCCTGATGAGGGATCATTTTAATAACCTAAGGTGCTTAGAAAAATATTTCTAAGCACCTTTTTTAACTAATCAGATATTGGAAAAACTTTTACCTAAGCTTTGCTTTACCTTATTAATTTTACTCAAGGCCTTTACTGCGCTTGCTGTAGAAAAAGGTGTAATCAGTGGAAAAGTGATTGAAGAAGTTGGTGGATTATCTATTCCATCAGCGGTAATATCTGTTTATATCGATGGATCTGAACAGCCCATAGTTACATCTGCCACAGATGAGGATGGCCATTTTAGTATTAAAAATCTAAAAACAGGAAATTATAGCATTAGGATAAGTTTTGTTGGCTATGCCCCATTAAAAGTAAATGGAATAGCCATAACAGAAAAAGATTTTGATAAAAACCTGGGCGCATTAAAACTAACCTCTGAACAAAATTCTTTGCAGGAAGTAACCATTACCGTCCAAAAACCACCTATCGAATTCGGAGCTGATGGTGTTACCTACAATGTTGGCTCAACACTATTAGCCGAAGGCAGTACCGCAACAGATGTATTAAAAAACGTACCAATGGTGCAGGTAGATATTGATGGCAACGCTACCATTGCAGGAAAAAGAAGTACGAGGGTTTTTATTGATGGTAAACCCTCAGACTATATGACCTCGAACATCGCCGACCTGCTAAATGTGCTACCTTCTGATGCCATCGATAAGATAGAAGTCCTTACCAATCCACCATCTAAATATAGCGGAGATGGCGAAGGCATCATTAACATTGTAATGAAAAAAGGCTTCAAGGTTGGCTTTAACGGTAATGTAGGTGTTTCGAGTGGATTGCAGGGCAACGGTAATACCAACGCCAATGCATCTTACCGCGGAAAATCTTATGCTATAAATGGAAGCGCTGCTTATCGTTATAATGTTGGGAAAGGTGACAGCCACAATTYCCGCGAAAACTTTTTTCCCGATACAACTTTCTATTATGACCAATATGGGGCTTACCGGAACCATAACAACGGTGGAAATTTTAGAATAGGTTTAGATTGGACCATTAGTCCAAAGCAAAGTCTGCGGTTATCAACCAATTACAACCTCAATAATTCAAATTCAAATGCTACAACCGATCTTCATTACTTAAGCGAAGAACGGATAGAAAACCGTCTCCGCAACCAGCATAATACGGGTAAAGGCAATAGCAATAACTTTGTTTTTAATGCCGATTACGATCTTCAGACCGATACCAGCGGAGGTAAAATATCTTTAGGATTAAATTTCAACACCAACAAGAGTATCGATTTTAGGGATTATAGCACCACTTATACTCAACCCAATACATCATCCCCAACTTTACAGCAAAACAATAACAACACCGGAAACAGGGGACTAAACGTAACCTTAGATTACGAAAAACCAATATTCAATAAACGCGACCGCATTGAAGCCGGGCTAGCTTTTAACTACAGAAAGAACGATAACGACTTGTTAATCGAAAATTTTAATTTTGCAACGCAACAGTTTGTGCGTAACAACAAATTATCGAACCAGTTTTTATACAATGAAAATATAGCTGCTGCCTATGCCACCTACAACTACCGGAAGGTTGGCTGGGGTGTTAAAACGGGAGTTAGGGCAGAACTTACAGATGTAGCTTTCGATTTATCAACCGGGCAGAATTATAATGTAAAACCTTATTTGAGCGTTTTCCCTAATTTATCTTTAAATCGATTTTACCGCAAACGGTACAATATTGGTGCTACCTATAGCATCCGTGTAAACCGGCCAAGAGAAAATACCTTGAACCCACAGGTTAATAATGTTGATACACTTAATATCTCCTACGGGAATCCTAATCTATCGCCAGCTTACACCCACCAGTTTGATATTAATTTTGGGGCTTTTGGCCAGAAATGGTCATTCAACCCGCGGCTTTCTTATTCTACCAGTCAAGGAGTTATAGAACGCTACCGCACGGTAACGTTAATTCCAGGCTCCAATACAGCCAGATCTGAAAGCACTTACGATAATGTCGGCACCAATAATTCGCTATCGCTTATCCTAATCGGGAATTATCGCCCTACCAATAAGATATCAGCCAATGGAAATTTCAGTGTGATCCAAAGTAATTATAAATCGCAATTAAACAGTTCGCTAAACCGTGATGGTTTGAGTTTTAGAGGGGCAATTGGCCTATCGATGCAGTTACCGCTTAAAACGGCTTTCGAATCGAACTTAAATTATGCCAACAATACTAATGCGCAAGGCCGGAGCAAAGGTTCCATTACTTCTAATTTCTCGGCCAGGAAAGTCTTTTTTGGTAACCGGTTAAACCTTCGCGTAACAATAAATGATATTTTAGGAAACAGGACCAATACCTTTTACAATGAAGGCCAGAATTTCAGGTTGGAGAATTATTCAACCAATAACACGCAGAATTTCACTTTTAGCCTAAATTATCGTTTCACTAAAATTACCGTAAATAAAATTCCACCACCGCCGCCTCCTGCAAAACCACAGTAAGATAAAATCATATTGCTTATCTTGCACCATGGAAGAGATCAACCCTTGGAAAACACTAGAGAGCGAGGTAAAGTACGATAACAACTGGATTCGCTTAACCGAACATCAGGTGATTAACCCCTCTGGCGGAAAAGGAATTTATGGTACCGTTCATTTTAAAAACCTGGCGATCGGAATCCTCCCACTAGATGAAAATTACAATACCTGGTTGGTTGGTCAATATCGGTATGCCCTAAACGCTTACAGCTGGGAAATTCCCGAAGGTGGTGGCCCATTTCACGAAGCATCGCTAGAAAGCGCCAGAAGGGAATTATTGGAAGAAACGGGCATGAGCGCCAGAAACTGGAAAGAGATCCAAAGAATACATTTATCTAACTCTGTGAGCGATGAACTGAGCATAATCTATGTTGCTACTGGTTTAATTCAAGGTATCGCGATGCCAGAAGAAACGGAACAACTCGTGGTAAAAAAATTGTCCTTTGATGAAGCTTATCAAATGGTTTTGAATGGAGAGATTACCGATTCGATAAGCGTTGCCGCAATTTTAAGAGCAAAACTGATGATAATGAACGGCGAATTATAGAATAATATATTAAGATTCCCTCATAACGATTAACCTAGATTCCGTCATTTCGAGCGCAGTGCAGCGTAGTCGAGAAATCTTTCAATGCGCATAAATTAAATCAATTTTAAAGGTTCCTCCGCAACGGTCGGAATGACGACAAATACATGTTTACAGCTTTAAACCTTTTGCAATTTGTGATGCACCAAGTTGTAATTGCGATAATCAAACCAGAATAATTTATTATTATCTTTGCTATCTATTAAATCAACCAGATGAGCAAGCTTTTCGGATATATTTTAAGCCCTATTTTTTATATTTTCTTTGGATTAACACTTTGTATCTTCCATCCTATACAATGGATTTGCTTTAAGCTTTTTGGTTATAAAGCGCATAAAGTTTCGGTAGATATCCTTAACTTTTTCCTAACCTACTGCCAGATCTTTCTATTCAATTCAATCAGTTTTAAGAATGAACACGATTTACCGACAGATAGACCAATTATTTTTGCCGCAAACCACCAGAGTATGTACGATATCCCTTCGTTAATTTGGTTTTTAAGGAAACATAGTGCAAAATTTATCTCTAAAATTGAGCTTACCAAAGGTATTCCATCCATATCCATTAACCTGCGTTTAGGCGGTGGGGCAAACATCAACCGAAAAGATAACAAACAAGCCATTTCCGAAATCATTAAACTTGGCCGTAGAATGAAAGAAAACAACTGGAGTACTGTTATTTTCCCAGAGGGAACCCGGGCGAAAGATGGTCAGCTGAAAACATTCCAATTTGGAGGTATTGCTACCATATTAAAAGTAGTACCCAATGCTTTGGTCGTTCCGGTGGCCATAGAAAATTCGTGGAAAATTGTTCGTTTTGGCATGTTTCCATTAACCACTGGCAATGCGCTAAAATGGACAGTTTTAAAACCGATAGAACCGGGCTTAAAAACACCAAATGATATTACGCTTGAGGTAGAAAACGAAATCAGGAAAGTTTTAGGTCAACCAATGGAACAGGCTGCTACTTTATAATTTTTATTAATCTCTTTAAAGATCCTTCGACTCCGCTCAGGATGACAATCGCGGCAGGATCATTCCGTGGTTTCTGTGCTTCCGTGGCAATTAAAAGGTTAATTGTTTGAACTGGCTAAGCGCCTAACGCCATACGCTCTAAATGTTCTTATTTCCGATCACCCTGAAAAATTCATCGCGGTAAGTATCGCCAACAGGGATAATCTTTTGATTGATGGTAATGCGGCTACGCTCAATACTTTCAATTTTATCAACAGCCACAATATAAGAT
>NZ_JBFTQI010000266.1:0-8093 GCF_056398925.1 Pedobacter sp. 01T416_2 | reverse complement strand
GAGTACGAGCCATAATAACCTTTGTAGGGTTTATAAACCGTATTGGCTTTGGTCGGATTGGTAACGTATTGCCAACCCAATACCGAGTCTCTGTTAAGTTCCCGATCATTTTGGGCATGGGCAGAAAAAGCGATAAAAGACAGTAGTATAAATAAGGGGATAAGCATTGTCGATTTCATACCAATTAGTATAGTTTAAATCCTGGTGGGTTATCGATAATTGATTTTCCAGTAAATGCGAAACTAAAGAGCAATAATATTTTGATGTGGTTCATGGGTTATCCGCTTATTAAAAATTTGTCCAGGCGGTTCCCTTTACAGTATCCCAACCAGATTTGCTGGAAACACTTATATTGCCTTTAGTGTCCATATTGTAATAGATCCACCCGATGCGATTAGCCTTGAGTTTTATTTTGGTCGTATTACTTGTTGCCAGATCTGTGCAGCTCTCTGCTTTTACATCTTCCAAAATTACCTGACGGGCTATAGTGGGTAGGTTATTGCTAACCCTGTTGGTTACCGATATTTCAATTCTAGAAATTGGAAAAGTTTGTAGCGACTGTGGGGTTATTTTTCCGGGACTTACAGCTATTTGTCCGGCGCTCACAGTTGGTATAACCGAAGATTTGATAGCGGTATTGGTGATTGACTTTACTGCTATGGGTTGCTGTGGTGTGGCAGTTATCAGGTTCCTGAAATCTGCAATACAAGCACTTGTCGGCACTTCTATTTCTATGGAGGCCGTATGATCTGAGCCTCCTGTATAATTTACAATAATGAGTTGGTCCTCATAGCCACGCATTACTGATGTGCCTTTAATGCGGCTACCATCACCTTTTGTCACCTTGCCATATATTGTGGTTGTTTGGGCATAAGATGTTATAGTTGTTATAATGACTGCCAACGATAGCAAGGCTTTTTTGAGTGTGTTCATATTTTTATAGTTAAATATTGATTATAAAATAAATGGTTAATGTAAATCTAACCGGAGTGGCAACCTGATACAATCATTAAAAAGGATGATTTTTCGCTATTCTCAACCGCAAAACATGCTACACAATTCCACTTGCAGCAACTCTTTATTCTCTAAAACATTAGCAAATGCAATGTTCACACCTCCTCTTATAGGCCCGCATTACAACTTCAGTGGCCTGTAAGTGTAACCCGAATTACTGAACATCAATATTATCCATTGTAAAATATATTACATTGTTGTTTGGGTTTTGATCGCCAATTTTATTCAAAGGGTCAATTTTAATGCTATACATTCTGTGTGCTCCACCGGCACCAGTAGCTTTATTCCAAACTGCCCTATCAATTGCTATAGAATAAGCAGATTCTCCAGGTTTAAGGATAGTATTATTATTTAATATTTCACCAACGTTAACATTTGGGTCTCTGCTAATCGATGAAAACCAACTGCTTTCTTTCAACCAAAAACTTCTTCCATTTAAGGAATTAACTCCGCCACCTGGCAGCTCTGTTTCCAAATCAAATGGGAAATTTATATCGGGAGGATATGTTGAGGTATTCCACAAATAGGGATCAGTATTGGTGACTTCTGTAAGTAAGTGATTAGGTGCTCCTGCAACAGCATATTTCAAAAGATTTAAATCTATATCGGTGGTACCCGCATTAAAAACTCTGCACTTAACAATATAACGTTTGTTCGCAGGCTCAAAAGAAATAGAAATGAGTTCCATCGCAATGTCTTTTGCGAACTTTTGATTAGCAAGTATCTGAGGATTCACCTTCATTTTTAAGGACTGTAGCGGAATAACCTTTGCTTCTACTTGCCCGATCCTCATGGTTCCTGCTGGCACTCTAATATCAATGGTTTTATGTGTATTCTGTCCCTTTACTAAAGCAGTATTTGTTTTCACTTGTGCATTTACTGCCATTGTTCCTACAATGAACAGCAATAAAATGAGTATTTTTTTCATTGTTTTTAAATTTTGTGATATAAAAGTAGGTTGATATAAAAAAATGGTCAATCATTAAAAAAGATGATTTTCTATTTCAACCTCTTAGGTTCTTTATGGTTTTATTTCCAGTTTCATATTTCCTGTTACTGTTCCAGGTGTATAACCTACTGGTGCATTGGCAATAGGAAGTACTTGCAGGGTATAAGTACCTGTTAATGTTTTGTTGCTGTTGTTATAAATCAGATTGCAGGTCATGGTTACGCTTGCATCTTTTTTTAAAATGATAGAAACATCATTACCATGAAGGGTATAAGTACCCGATTCGAGCCTTGTTACAGCTTCGGGTGTGGTAAGACTACAGCTAACTGTACCGTTGCTGAGAAATTTAAAAGAAGGGTCGGTAACTGAATGGCCAGCGTTGGGTGTAACCCACCAACGGATGAGCTGCCAGTTATGTGTTGTTAAAAATGCCTTAACAGAGGCAAGTCGGTCCGGTAATTCTACAGGTCTTCCCAAAGATGCTTTTACAGGTTGTTGCGGCAAAGTGGGCAGCTTAGCATCAATAACATTTTTTATAGGTGGTACCTTTGGAGGAGCCTCTTGGGCATTTGCAGAATAAATGGTGATCGCCAAGCTTAGTAAAAGAATAATTTTCTTCATATCTTTTAGAATTTAAGGATGTGGAACAAATGTTTTATTTAATCGCCAAAACAGTTTATTGTTAATAATGATTTTCCTTATTCAAATTGGTATTGTGATTAAATCTTATGAAAATGAAGAACCGCTTCAATTTTGTTTTTATCATAATTACAGTCATACAAACTCATATAACTTTCCCATGGCCTGTCACCGTATCTGCGGGAATAGAACCGTATAAAATATTTACTTTCACTTCCCGATGATGATTTCCTTACCAATACATTGCCAGTAAAGCTATACACGCTTTGGCTTTTAAATTGTTTGGTTTTTATCAGGTTATTATAATAATCATAACCTGAAGTTGTTGAAGATTGTATCGTAACATAAGATTTCCCGTCTGCGGTGTAGATGGTGGCTGAATTCAAACTATTGCCATAGGTGCCGCTGCCTGATGCCCAGGTGCCTATCAGTTGTTGTTTATAATTTATACTTTTTTCGCTCACTCCTTTTATTCTCAGGTTAAATAATAAAAAGTGTAAAGCCATTTCTACCTCGCTGCCTAAAATGTTATCCGTAGAATTAATGATGGCTACTTTATCGCCAGCTTGTACAAGCAATACAGTTGCTTTGATCACATCATACCCACCTTTTTTCTTTATGCTATTGGACATCATATAATAATTCAATCCCTGGCAGGTCATCCCTTTTTCGCACTCAGCTTCTGTAAATACTGTGATACCTGGAATCCGTGTTTCCCATCCATCAAAAACCTCAAAGAAAATATGTTCCATATCTTTTTCTAAACTGCCCGAAGATTTTATCATACTCATAAACTCAATAATTCTTTTTCCTGTAGTGGTGTTTTTCTCTAACATTAAACTATTCTCCCCGGCATTTAAACTCCAGGTAGGCGGAACAGTGATGGAATACATATTTTTGCTTCCTGAACCGGTTGTATAGTTTGTTGACGAAGTTGTTTCATTAACCGATTGTTGAGCTTGATCTGTATTATTGTTCAGTGCAGTTGCCGTTTCATTTAAATCCAGGCTTTTTATAAAATCCAGTATTTGGTTTTGATATTTATCGGTATTGGTCATAATTACCACGTTCGCCATTTTGCCATTGCCTGTGGCGGTTATCAGCGTTACCGATCCCTTATTGGCGCCATCGGTATAGCTGGCTTGTCCCGACAAAGTGCTCCATCCTTTTTCAGTAGCAGGATCTTGCATGATGGGTTCTCCGGAAACAGATACGGTGCCTTTTACCAATTTCTCCCAGCTGGCCGTAAAGTTTTCGTTTGCTGATACTGTACTTGCTGYCGAACGCAGAATAATAACAGCTGCATAGTTTCCTTTACCATCGTTTTTGGTGGACAGCTGAATACCATTGGCCATTTCTGTTTTATCCCAACTGTTGGGTATTGTATAGTTTATTACATCAAAAGCCTGCTTTTGGGCAAAAGCAGATACAAAAAGAACAATATTCATCGCAAGAAGGATTATCTTTTTCATGGATTTTAGATTTTATGATATAAAAGTAGATTGAACAACAAGACCAGGCAATCATTAAAAAAGATGATTTTTATGCCTAGCTGATGATTACTAGCGCTTTAAATCGCTCTACGGTTTATAATACTTCTCTTTAATTTCTGGAATCAACACTGATATTTTTTTGATCCTCGTTTCATCCGAAGGATGTGTAGATAAAAATTCGGGCACATTGCTTTTGTTGCCCGCATTCATCCGTTGCCAAAAAGGAATAGCCTCATCGGGATCATAACCAGCCATAGCGGCAAATATCAAACCCAATTTATCGGCTTCGCTTTCTTGCATACGGCTGTTAGGCAACGCCAGTGCAAGATTTGAGCCTACCATATAGAGACCAAGAAACAAAGCCTGTGTTTCCTTCTTTTTTTCTTTTAATGCGTCCTGTAAAACTATCCCACCAAGGTTAATGAGTAAGCTCTGACTCATGCGTTCATTGCTATGGTGGGCAATGGCATGGGCAATTTCATGCCCCATTACCACAGCCAATGCATTTTCATTTTGTGTATAGGGCAACAATCCCGTGTACACAACTACTTTACCACCTGGCATACACCAAGCATTTATTGTTGTGGCATCAACGGTATTATAGTCCCATTTAAAATTTTTCAGGTCTTTGCTCATGTTATGCTGCTGCATGTAGGTTTCAGCAGCCTGTTGAATTTTTGTTCCTACTCGAGTAACCAGCTGTGCCCGTTCATCATTTTTAGCAAGTGTGGTACTGTTTTTTACCACCAAATCATACGCTGTTAATGCCATAGCACTAAGCATGGCATCGGGCACTAAATTTATTTGCTTCCTACCCGTAACCGGTACTATTTTACAAGCAGAAAAACCAGTTAAAAGTCCTACTAACATCAAGGATAAGACCCTTTTCATTTTCGGTTATTTAATTCCTTTGAGTAAATCCTGTGCCTTATTGCCAAATATGGGTAATGGCTTTTGTTCGCCATTAATAGCGTTAAGCAATCCAATAACCCAAAGCACAAGAAAGCCCGACATTACCAGGCTAAGGGACATAGAGATAATCCTGCCCAGATATGGAGCAAAGGCAAATACCAGCTGGACTATACAAATAGCAAATGCGCAAAGCATTAAGAATAAGGACTGCCTGATATGGAATGTGGCTAATTGACCTTTATTTTTGCCGAATTGGATGTAAGCGATAATCCATCCCACAAGGGTAATGTAACTGATGATGGAAATGGTTTTTTCATCCATTTCTTGTGTTTGTTCTGTATTCATGGTTTAGCTTTTTAGTATTTAGAGATAAAAAAATTGAAGTTGTCTTATCCTGAATTATTCTCTTTTAGTGATGAAGGTTGGAAGCGTATTAAAATAGGCGTCTGTTTTGCAGAATAAATGCCATTTCATAAAATCGAGATACATATCAGACCCTGTGAAATAAATCGTTTTTGAAGGCATTGTTGGATGTGGGTTTCCATTTTTATCCTTAAATTCTAGCACAACATTTACTTCCTCAATTTTCCATGCATCCAAGCCAAAAAATGGCCCATTACCCTGGGTATTATACAGTATATCTACCATAACGCCGGTTTGCCTGTAATGCGCAAGGCTATTAAAGGTTTGATCGAAACCTGGTGCTTGAGGTAAATAAAATTCTTTTGTACTCCAGGTTTTTAACTCGGGCATATAATTTTCTAGCATATAGCCTTTCTGATAATTATCGGTACCAGAGGTAGGATATACCCTTACAATTAATTTGGAGTTTAGTTCTTTATTATCCTTTCCTGTTTTTATAGTCACTTTTGCAACGGCTAAAAAGTAATCGGCATCGCTAAGTGCAGCTGATGACATGGAAGCCTGCTGGACATTGCCAGTATTTTTAACAGGTTTTAAAATTTGTGCGTATAGCACATTTAAAAAACAAATGCCAATGGTGGCGAGGAGAAGCCTTTTCATTTTTTTATAATTTAATGATGTAAAATTAGGCTGGTACAAGAGGCCTATCAATCATTAAAAAAGAGGATTTTTATAGCTGGCTCCTTAAAAAATCATTAAAAAGGATGATAAGAAATGTGCGTTAACAGTATTTAATTTGCAAATAGAAAAATGTAAATTAGGATATGAGAAAATTAACGCTGGTATTTTTTTCGGTTATAATCTGTTTTGTATGCAATGCCCAGGTTGAACACAAAATAGACAGCCTGTTAAAGAAAATCAAAGAAATACCAGATGATACCAATAAGGTGAAATTGTATTATGCCTTAGCCAGCCAATATCTTAATAGCAATTTAAAAGAGGCAGAAAAGTTTTGCCGCAAAGGTAAAGCTTTAAGTAGAAAACTAGGTTATAAGCAAGGAGTACTGGACTATTATGCCAATTATAGTGATGTGCTATATATCAATGGAAGATTTGACGACCACCTAAAATTAGACCTGGAGGCTATGGAGTATGCTAAAAAAAATGCTGACGCTACCCAATTTGCCCGTACCCTGCTTAATGCCGGTAATGGGTATTTATTAATCGAAGATTATCAAAGTGCTGTAAACCAATATGAAAAGGCAAAAGATATATTATTAAAAAACAACAACCATAAATACGATGGTAAAATTTATGATGTGCTCCAACTATTGTATTATCGCATGCATCAATACAGAAAAGGGGTAAGTAATGGCCTGTTAGCCGTTGATATTCTGGCAAAATCAAAAAATAAGGTATGGCTAGAAGAGTCTTTAAGCAATCTGGGATTAAATTATATCGAACTAAAATTATATGACTCTGCCAGATACCACTTAAACAAGGCAATGGTTTTGGCAAATGCAAGCGGAAACAAACAGATACAAACAACAACGGCACTAAACTTTGCATTAATTGCACTCAGGTCTCAACAAGTAGACAGCATAAAACCCTATGTAACCAAAGCTCTTCGCTTAACTCAACAATATAATATACCCTACTTAAATCAAAAGTTATATCCTTTACTTTCAAGTTTATTCTACGCTAAACAGGAACCAAAGCAGGGCTACTTTTATTATAATCGATCAGAACTTTTAAATGATAGCCTGTTAAATACAGCCATCACAAAACAAACCATTCTAACCGAAAAAAAATTTGAAACCTCAAGAAAGGAAACACAAATAAAACTCCAGCAAGCCCAGCTCAAGCAAAAAAATACACTTAATTATATACTCATTGGCAGCTTGCTTGCGCTGTTTATTATTTCCGTCCTCATTTACAGAAACTACAAACACCGCCAAAAATTGCAACAGGTAAAAATTGATGAATTAGAAACCGAAAAACAATTGACTGCTACCGAAGCTGTGCTAAAAGGCGAAGAACAGGAACGCACCCGATTAGCTAAAGACCTGCACGACGGATTGGGCGGAATGCTAAGCGGTATAAAATTTTCACTGAATAACATGAAAGAGAATTTAATAATGACCCCCGATAATGTTAATGCTTTTGAACGAAGTATAGATATGCTAGATAGTTCCATTAAAGAAATGCGCCGTGTAGCGCATAATATGATGCCAGAAATACTGGTAAAATATGGCCTAGACACTGCATTAAAGGAATATTGTACGGAGATGGATCACAGTGGCGTGCTGCATGTAAACTACCAATCTGTAGGAATGCATCAAACAGAAATACCACAAACTACATCAATTGCAATTTATCGTATTATACAAGAGCTGCTGAACAATGCCATTAAACACGCCAATGCAAAAAATGTACTGATACAGTTACATCAGGCTGAACAGGAAAAACTAGTGGCTGTTAYCGTAGAAGATGATGGAAGGGGTTTCGATACCGATCAACTGCAACAAGCTAATGGTATGGGCTGGTTAAATATCCGAAACCGTGTTGAATTTTTAAAAGGCAAAATAGATTTGCAATCCGCTCCCGGTAAAGGCACTTCAATAATGATAGAGATTAATATTTAACCGTAGACGATGAAGATAGGCGTTTTTGTAGTAGATGATCATTATATGGTGATAGAGGGTATTCGTATGTTATTACAA
>NZ_JBFTQI010000265.1:0-7151 GCF_056398925.1 Pedobacter sp. 01T416_2 | reverse complement strand
GTTTTTTGCTTTCTATCTCGCCCAGCTTGTTGGCAGTTCCGGTTAAATAATCATTTAATTTTTGTGCGTTGGTTACTGCTTTAAATTGATTGCTAAGAAGATGGCTTAGATTTTTCAAATCATTTTTCTCAACAAAAGTATAAAACTGATCCGCTACTTTCTCCGCATCTTTTTTATCTTCCTCGCGGTTTAAATAAGTGCTGTTGAAATTACAACTGCTTGCAATAAGTAATAAGCTGAATAAATATAATGAAGCGTAAATTTTATTTTTCATGAGCATTTAATATTATTTTCTAAATATAGAAGATTATTTTTTCTATGAACAGTATAGAATAAAATTAAGCATGATAGGTAGGTAATAAATATTTGCATTTTTTAGGCGATGCCAAGGAAACCCTCTACCTTAAACCTTCCGCCTTCTATCTTTCTATATTCACATTAAAAAGTAAACAAATTAAACCATTGCTATATTTCTGCAGTCAATAGAATGATTTTAAATAAATCCGATTATTTTTGAAAAAACTTAACATAGGTCAATAACAAGAGATCGGGAGTTAATCTATATTTGTATCAAATTATAAAAAACCAGAAAATGAAATTAAAAATTAGCTCAATTTTTTTATTAGTGGCAGTTGTAGCATTGTCAGCTTTTAAAAACCCTACTAAACCAGTAACTTATACTGTAGATGCAGCAAAATCAACCATTACTTGGGTTGGTAAAAAAGTAACAGGTTCTCACAACGGAACTGTAGCTTTACAATCAGGTACCTTAGCCGTTAACGGTAAAAGTGTAACTGGTGGTACATTTGTAATTGATATGGCTTCAATTAAAGATGCTGATGGAAGCGCTAAATTAGAAGGTCACTTAAAAGCAGACGATTTCTTCGGTACAACTAAATTCCCAACTTCAACTTTCGTAATTACTAAAGTTGCTGGTTCAGGATCAAACGTAACTGTATCAGGTAATTTAACCATCAAAAGTATTACTAAACCATTAAGCTTCCCTGCAACTGTAACGGTTAATGCAGATGGTACAGCTTCGGCTTTAGCAGGTAAAATCGTTGTTGATAGAACTAAATATGACATCAAATACGGTTCTAAATCATTCTTCGATAGCATTGGCGACAAAGCAATCGATGATAACTTTGAATTAGCTGTTAAATTGGTAGCTAAGAAATAAACTTCACTCAACCCTCCCCTTAATGGAAGGACTTGAAATGCAAAAGGTCTCGATATTTATCGGGACCTTTTTTGTTATGTGCCAGCTGAAGCGGGCAACAATGAATGATTGGTAAGTAAATCAGGTGAAGATGAATTTGATTGTGGTTCGGCTTTAGCCAACCACGATTTAAGAAAATAATAAATCGCCTTTTAGCCTCAGTATACTAAATCCACCATAGGTCTGTTTCCCCTAAACCCTAAACCCTAAACCCTAAACCCTAAACCTACCTAATCCTAAATCCACCTTCAATTGCATCAACAAAACCAGTTGCAGCACTTTTACCATGGTAGAATAAACATTCCCAGTTTTCCTCAGCAGCACTTTTACCAAATTCTTTGCGTAATTCCATCGCCTTGCGACCATCGAAATCGTATTTGGCAATAAAATTTTTAACCAGTTCTTCTGGCTCGGGTAGCACGTCACCTCCAAAAAATATCTTTTGTTTACCTTCGGTTAAAAGGAAAACCTGGTGGTTGGGACAGTGTGCACCCGTAAATTCGTAAGAAATGGTTTCATCTAATGCGCCATCGCCCTCTACAAATTTTAATTGTGCATTGCGTTGTACAAAATCGAAAATATCGGTATGGTAAGAAGATGAAGTGCTGCTAAATGCTGTTTCCCATTCGCCTCGGTTAATTACATATTCAGCATCAGGGAAACTTAATTCAACTTTATCGTTGCCTTGTTTGTGAATCATGCCCCCAGAATGGTCGTAGTGTAAGTGCGACATTAACACCTTGGTTACATCAGTAGGATCGAAACCTGCATTGCGGATGTTTTTATGCAAAATCAGTTCGCCATGGTCATCACTAAATCCTAAACCCGTATCAAAAAGTACGAGGTCGTTTTTCAGCTCAACCAAAAAAGGCTGAACGTTAATGAATAGCGATGCGGGTCTGTCTTTAAAATGATGTATGGCGGGGTCGAAAGGAACAAATTTCTTTGTTGCATCAACAGAATAAGTACCTTCGAATAGGGTGTGAACTTGCAAAATGTATTAAATTTAATTGTTAAGGTTTGAAGACTTTTTGATTTCTGAGATTATGTAACTCATTACAGATTTTACAATACTATTTACTTGTAGAGTTGTATAAAATTTACCATAAGCTAATTCCATGAGGTTTAATGCTTGGTGTTCATCATGAGCTTGATAGGAATTTTCATCGAAGTATATGTCGAGATTATATTTAATATTTATTTCCTTCTTAGAATTTTTTAATGTTGCACATTCGAAATATAAATGACAGGTATTAATTTTAAAATCATTTAAAGTTACGGTGGATAATTCCGCTTTTTCAATATCAATCCCCCAATTTTCTTCATCAGAATTTACATAATCGATAGTAATCCAGCTATGAAACTCATTAAAAAGGTCTTTTATTTTGCCGAATTTATTATCTAATTCTAAATAAAGAGGTATAATACTTTTTTGCATTGTCTCCGATATGACAGGATAAGTTTTTCCCTTGTCAAACTCGCCAGGTATCTGTTTTAGATCCTGTTTCAGCAATTCTAATTCCTTATCCAAATCATCATCCTCATCAATATCTTCCCCTTGGGCGGCTTTAATACTCAAATCTAAGCTCCATAAAAGCTGATTGCCGATATATTCAACAAAAGCACTTAAATCTCCAGTATCTGCAYGGTTTAATGCAGCCAGATAATCTTTTTTTGCTGCACTTTTAATAACCACTAAGGGCAGGTTGTTTTTTGCAAAAACATAATTCATTAAAAGCCTTGCCGTTCTACCATTACCATCATCAAATGGATGAATTCGTACAAAACGGTAATGTAAAAGAGCCGCTAAAAGAACTGGGTTTTCTTTTTCGTTATTTTCATTAAACCAGGCCACCAATTCGGCCATTTCATTTGAAACATCAGCTGGGGCAGTATAATGGAAAATTTCCCCATTCGAAAGCCTTACTGAATTTGGTGTTTTTTTGTATTCACCTGGTATAATCTGCTTACGCGTATCTTGTCCATCTGCTGTTATGGCATCTTTCCAAAAAGGTTTAACCAAGATTTTTGCATTTAAATCTCTTATGAAATTTTCCAATAAAGGTCTTTCTGTTTCGGCTGCTTCTTCCTGGATCATGCGCAAAGCAACATCATGTGCCTGCATTTCCTGATACTCACGATAATCGTGCGTTCCTTCTGTTTGATCAAAAATTAATAATAACTCCGTTTCCCCATAGGTTAGGGTATTGCCTTCTAAATGATTGGAATTAAAATTAAATTCTAAACGAAACTTCTTATCAAGCTTAGTTTGATTTTCAGCGCTTAAAGGCTTTAAAGAATTAAGCAGTTCTGATTTTTCTTTAATTTCGGATAGCAAGTTTTTAGAAAGCATGGCAAAGATTTAACTTTTAATGAAAGATGTTAAATTAAGAATAATCTATAAACAAAGGTAACAATCTAAACTTGAGTATTTGTTTTGGTAAAAGCTTGGATACTTCCTTTTTTTGTAAAATATGATGCTTAAATTTCAGGCATGAATCTCCGAATCTTAATTTTTATGCTGGCTTGTAGTTTTTCGATACAGCTAAAAGCACAGCAAAAACCAAACGTAATTATTGTATTGGCTGATGATATGGGTTATGCTGACATTTCTTGTTATGGAAGTCCGCTGATCAAAACGCCATTTTTGGATGGAATGGCTACGAAAGGAATAAAAGCTACAAACTTCGTAACCACCTCACCAACCTGTACGCCATCGAGGGCATCTTTGCTCACCGGAAGATACTGTAGCAGGATGGATTTACCATGGCCAATAGGTCCGGGCGATAAACGTGGTATGCCTGAAGATGAAATTACTATTGCACAGATGCTTAAACAATCAGGCTATGCTACCGCTTTGGTCGGTAAATGGCATTTGGGCGATCATGGTGTTTCGCTGCCAAATAAAAAGGGTTTTGATGAGTTTTATGGGCTTTTATACAGCCACGATTATAGAGCGCCTTATGTTAAAACTGATACAACAATCAAGATATTTAGAAATACCAAACCAGAAATATATAAACCGCACGATAGCATTTTAACGAGTTCTTACACCCGCGAATCGATCAAATTCATTAAACAAAGTGCTACAGCTAAGAAACCATTTTTTCTCTACCTGGCGCAAAATATGCCACATTTGCCTGTTGCTTTTGCGGCACAAAAAAGTAGAAAAACACCTTCTGCCGGTGGTGAACTTGGCGATGTAATCGAAGATATGGACGCCGGTTTAGCTGCTATCTGGAAACAGGTTGTCGCTTCCGGACAGGCAGACAATACCATTTTTATCTTCACCAGCGATAACGGTCCGTGGATTAATGCGCCACAGCGCATGTACGAGGATGGTTATACCAAATTTTACCATGTTGGCTCCGCAGGAATTTTTAGGGGTTCGAAAGGGATCTCTTACGAAGGTGGCCATCGCGTTCCATTTATTGTGTATTGGAAAGGGCATACCCTTAACAATACCCAGTTAACCAAGCCCATTTCAAATCTGGATGTTTTTCCTACACTGGCCGAATGGACTAAGAGTAAATTACCTCAAAAAGTGTACGACGGGGAATCTATTTCAGCCTTGCTAACCAGTAAAAACAATACTAAACCTCACCGCCCGATTTATTACCACAATTATGTTTTAGAAGGCGTAAAAGATGGCGACTGGAAGTTGAGGATTACCAGAAAAGACAATAAAGAACTTACCGAACTTTACAATTTATCGTGGGATCCGGCAGAACGTGTGAATTTAATTGATGATGCAAAATATGCGAGTCAAAAGGCATATCTGATCAAGCTTTATCAAGAATATCCCGGAAATTCGAAGTAAAATTTAACTTTTTGTTTTTAAAGGTTTTGTTCGTCCACCTGTTAGATATTGCCTCCATCATATCCAATTAAAATGTATATTTACTGTTCGGAGACAGAATAAATGGAAAAAAGATGGGTGCTGGCATCAGATTGCAATGATGCTGCGATAACAAAAATAGCAGAACAACTTAATATAGATCGCTCACTTGCACAAATACTCGTACAACGGAATATTTGTGATTTCGATCAGGCCAAAGATTTCTTCAGGCCAGATCTTGACCATCTTCACGATCCTTTTTTAATGAAGGATATGGATGTTGCAATCGCCCGCATTGAAACTGCATTATCCAATCACGAAAAGATACTGATCTATGGCGATTATGATGTAGATGGTACAACTTCAGTTGCACTGGCTTTCAGTTTCTTTTCGCAGCTCACTAAAAACATCGAATATTATATTCCCGATCGCTATTTAGAAGGTTACGGCATTTCTACGGCAGGGATTGATTATGCCAATGAAAATGGGTTCTCTTTAATTATTGCCTTAGATTGTGGAATAAAATCTATCGATAAAATTGATTACGCCAACAATTTAGGTGTCGATTTCATTATCTGCGATCACCATTTACCTGGAGATGAACTACCTCAGGCTATTGCCGTTTTAGATCCTAAACGCGCTGATTGCCCATATCCTTTTAAGGAACTGGCCGGTTGCGGTATAGGCTTTAAACTTGCACAGGCATATGCGCAAAAACATCAGCTCCCTAAAGAAACTTATCTGCAGTATTTAGATTTGGTTATGGTAAGCATAGCTGCCGATATTGTTCCGGTAGTGGGGGAGAACAGGATTTTAGCCTATTACGGCTTAAAAAAATTGAATTCCAATCCATGCGAAGGTTTACGTGCCCTAATGGAAGTTTCGGGCAAAACCGAAAACTATAGCATTACCGATGTGGTTTTTACCTTAGGTCCGCGGATTAATGCCGCCGGAAGGATAGACCATGCTAAACATGCAGTTGCCATGTTGCTTTGCCAGGTAGATGGAAATGCATTAGAGCAGAGTGAACTGATTAATCTTAAAAATACTGAGCGTAAAACCTACGATCAGGACATTACCCGCGAGGCTTTGGCTTTAATTGGCGAAAGCGATATCCTGATCAACAAAAAAACTACCGTTGTATTTAACGAAAACTGGCATAAGGGAGTAATCGGGATTGTGGCCTCGCGTTTAACTGAAAAATATTATCGCCCAACAATCGTATTAACAAAATCTAACGGACATGTGGCAGGTTCCTGCCGATCGGTAATTGGTTTCGATCTGTACGAAGCTTTAAGCGGTTGTGCCGATTTATTGGATCAATATGGCGGGCATAAATTTGCCGCAGGCTTAACCATGCAACAGCATAATGTAGATGCCTTTGCAGATAAATTCGAAGAAATTGTGTCGGCCAGTATTACAGAGGAGTTGCTTACGCCGATGATCAGGATTGATGCCGAAATCGAGCTGGCGCAGATAGATGGTAAATTCTATCGTGTTTTATCGCAGATGGGACCCTTCGGGCCAGAGAATATGGCGCCTATATTTGTTACCCATAATGTATATCTTGCACAGCAAGCCATGGCTGTTGGCGCAAATCATTTAAAAATTAACATAAAACAACAAAATTCGCCTATTTTTGAAGGCATTGCATTTGGGTTGGCAGAATTTCAAAATCTTTTACAATCAAAGGTACCGTTTTCGGTTTGTTATACGTTAGAGGAAAACGTGTGGCGTGATAAGAAACGTTTGCAATTAAATATTAAAGGAATAAAAGTTAATTAACTATAAAATAAATTCGTCATGCTGAACTTGTTCAGCATCTAATTATAAAGATCCTGAACTAAATTCAGGATGACGGAGCAATCAATATATGATATTAAGAGCCGAAAATCTGGTTAAAAAATATAAACAGCGTACTGTTGTAAACAATGTTTCTTTTAATGTAAGTCAAGGGGAAATTGTTGGTCTTTTAGGCCCGAACGGTGCCGGAAAAACAACCTCCTTTTACATGATTGTTGGTTTAATTAAACCAAACGAAGGCCGTATCTTCTTGGAAGAAGAAGATATTACCGAAGATCCGATGTACCGCAG
>NZ_JBFTQI010000264.1:0-7175 GCF_056398925.1 Pedobacter sp. 01T416_2 | reverse complement strand
GAATAAACCGGTCTGATAATCCTAAAATCTATGAGAAGGATATTTATTATAAAGAATATCAGGAGCTTAACAACCAGCAGAACACTTCGGCGTATCTGGAAACCCAAGGGATCCTGATGCTGTTAACTGCCAGGTTTCTGAATCCCCAGCTTTTCAAAAGTCCGGAACACAAACTTATACCGGTAAAAATTGCAGAAACCCTAAATTATATCCTTATCAATTTACACACAGACCTTTCTGTATATCAGCTTGCTTCTCGCGTAAATCAAAATCCCGATTATTTTTCAAGGCAGTTTAAACAGTATACCGGAACCAGACCTTTGAATTATATAAACGAAAAACGTGTTGAACGGGCACAGTATCTAATGGCGACAAGCAGAATGTCATATTCAGAGATTTGTGCCCAGACCGGATTTGATAACCTTTCCTACTTTTCTAAAACCTTCAAAAAGTTAACCGGCATGGCACCCAGCGTATATAAGAAACAGATATATCAGGTTGGTTTTAACCATTAAACTAAATATTTGTATTGATGTTAATATTGCCGATTGCTTTAAAACCCCATTTAGCACTAGGTAACTGAATGATATAACGGATATGATTTTCGCTTAATCCTTGGAGCAACACATCGCTGGATTGATAGTTTACGCCCGCAAAAAATGATGGCTATGATGATAATCCTGCCTTCCCGCAATTAGAAAGATCTGATTATCATTTGTACCATTCTAGATGAAATAAGACCAGCTTTTAATTTGTTCATTTGCTGTGGTATCAGCATCTTCTTTTTCTTTGCCAGATAGTGCCTTTTCTTTCTATATCTCTGCTTAGATACCTCTAAACTTAGTTTGTTCATGTTGGCTTGATACAAAGTACGCTGTATTTACACCCAGTTTACCACTTTCTGGCAAGGCAAAAACGACAAATAAGTTAACATTTATATACCTATTTTTTATCAAATGTGCCCTTTGGGAAACCAGCTTATGGCTATTTTAGAAGCGCTGACCACATAGACCGTCTTCCACTTTTATAATCAATCCAGCTGTGCATCCAGACTTGTAGATTGCTGTCCGTGTTCAGTCAGCCATTTGATAATTCTTAGAAATAACCATTTATAATACAAAAAAAACAATTATGAGCATGAAAATTACCCATTTAACAAGGCTGCTAGGACCAGCCAGATTATGGCTCTTGCTGCTGTTGCTTGTGCCGATGAGCGCATTGCCCGTTATGGCACAAACAGTCACCATTAAAGGAGTTGTAACATCAGCTGATGATAACAGTCCGCTTCCCGGAGTTACTGTATTGGAAAAAGGAAAGCAGAATGGTATGGTTACTGGTACCGATGGTTCTTATTCAGTTAATGTACCACAGGATGCTACGCTCGTATTTTCTTCTATAGGATTCACAAAGCAGGAAGTTAAATTAAACGGAAAAACAGTATTGAACATAAAACTGCAGAGTGACGTAAGTTCCCTTAATGATGTAGTGGTAATAGGTTATGGAACCGCCAGAAAAAAGGACCTGATAGGTTCGGTAAATGTTGTGGCTGCGAAGGACGCAGGCGCTAACACCAATACCAGTGCAGCACAGCTTCTTATCGGTAAAGCCCCGGGTGTACAGGTATTAAATTCAAACGGTAATCCTGGTTCAAATGCCCAGATTATTGTACGCGGTACTGGTTCGTTTACCAATGTGGAACCATTGTATGTTGTTGACGGCATACAGAGTGATGCCAATCTTTTTAATACCATCAACCCACAGGACATTGATAATATTACCATTTTAAAAGATGCAGCCTCTACCGCCATTTATGGTGTTGCTGCCGCTAATGGTGTGGTTATTGTTACCACTAAAAAGGCTAAAAGCGGCATCCCGCAGATATTATTTGACTCGCAGGTTGGTACATCATCAGTGCGAAAACAACTTGACCTGCTTAATTCAAACGACTATGTCAATCTTATAAAAGATATAGCTGCTACCAATAACCTTACGCCTCCGGCCAAATTAAATACTCCTTTTGTAGGTGTTGACCGTACCGATTGGCAAAAAGAAATATTTAAAACAGCTTTATCTACCCAAAACAATGCAAGTATAAGCGGTGGCAGCGAAAAGGTTACCTATAATCTCTCACTAGGTTATTTAACCCAGCAGGCTATTGTTAAAGATTACCGTTTAAGAAGATTAAACAGCCGTTTTTCTCTAGATGAGAAACTAGGGCGTTTTCATTTTGGCCAAAGCCTTAATATCCGTTATACCAACACTAACGGACAGACAGCGAGCATATTAAATGCGATCAGCTACGCACCTTATCAGCCAATATACGACCCTGCTATTTTGGGTGGCTACTCTATCCTTACCAATGTTGATGACAACAGTAACGCCGTAAATCCATTACAGAGCTTAGGCGTTCAAACCTTATCAAGCAACGATCTGGTATTGTATCCGCAGGTTTTTGGCGAAGTAAATATTATTAAAGGTTTAACTTTTAGGTCGCAGCTGGCGGGTGTATATGGTACTTCGACAAACGATTCATACCAGATACCTTATATTACATCCAACAACCTGGGTTTCAGTCGGCAGGCAGGGCGTGCATTTAACAGTTATTCCAATTATACTTTTGAAAACTACCTGTCGTACAACCGTATTTTTGGCAAACACAGTATATCGGCAACTGCAGGTACCAGTTATATTGATGCAGGATCGAGCAAATACCTGAGCGTATTGGGTACAGGAATGTTGAATGACAATGTGAAAGATATAGGTGTAGCGCCAACCATCACCAGCCAAGCCAACACGTCTGGTTACTATACACAGTTTGGCAGGGCTATTTCTTATTATGGCCGGTTGGTATATACCTTTAACGATCGGTATATCTTATCCGGAAGTATCCGCCGTGACGGATCTTCAAACTTTGGGCCTCAAAGCCGTTATGGTAACTTTCCAGGAGTTGGCTTTGCATGGCGTATCAGCGAAGAAGAATTTGTCAAATCGGCACTTCCGTTTATCAGCGATGCAAAGTTTCGCATAGGCTGGGGCCGTACAGGCAATAATAAGTTTGGTTTAACCACAACACAGGTATTTACTTTTGGCGGTTCGYCGACCGGCAACCTGATTTATTCACTGGGGGATAACAAAAGTTTTGTAAACGGAACTACTGTAACTTCCATTGCAAACCCACTGTTGAGATGGGAACAAACAGACCAGACCGATATCGGGCTTGATCTGGGTTTCCTGAAAAACAAACTTACGCTTACCCTTGATTACTATAACCGAAAAAGCAGTGGTTTGCTAGTGGGAATTCCGGTGCCGACCAGCGTAGGCATTGGCGGATTAAGCGGATTCAGCAGTACCTTAATTACCAATGCTGCAGATGCTCAAAATAAAGGTTTCGAATTTCAGTTGGCCTATGCTGATAAAACCAGTGACTTTAACTACAATGTAAGTGTAAATGGAGGTTATAACCAAAATAAAACATTATCACTGGGTGCACAATCGTCAACCCCTATAATTGGAGGATACTTTAATAATTTAAATGGTATTACATTAACACAACCAGGTTCGCCTATTGGCGCTTTTTATGGTTATGCGGTTGATCATGTAGCAAGTACACAAGCAGAAATTGATGCATTAAATGCCGCTACCAGACAGAGAACCGGAAATCCCGCCAGTCTATATCAGGATGGATTATTGCCAGGAGATTTTGTATTTAAAGATCTTAATAACGATGGTGTTGTGGATAGTAAGGATCAGAAGGTACTGGGCAGTCCAATTCCGAAGTTTACGTACGGTTTTAATGCTGGAGCATCTTATAAAAACTTCGACCTCAATATCGTCATCTCGGGTGTTCAGGGTGTTCAATTGGCCAACTCACTTAAATTTTACACCGAAAATGCCTCAACCGGGCATAATGCTTCTACCGCCATTTTAAACAGGTGGAGAAAACCGGGTGATATTGCCGCTTTGCCAAGGGCAGGCCAAAATGTTACGGCAACAGGGAATTTGAGGCCTTCTGATTTTTTTGTTGAGAATGGATCATACCTGCGGGTACGTAACGTAACCTTAGGTTATACTTTTACAAAAACGGCATTAAATTCTTTCTCAGGTAATGTATTAAGCAGGTTACGGGTTTATGTAGCGGCTCAAAACTTATTTACCATAACAAAATATACTGGATATGATCCCGAAATAAGCACCCAAACCAATGGAGGTGTTAATGGAGGTGCCAGCGATTATATATTTAACCGGGGCATTGATGATGGGCAGATACCACAACCACGTACATTTTTGGCGGGCATACAAGTTGGATTTTAATGATGAAAAATATTAAAGATATAATGATGAAAAAATATATAAAATATCTGATTGTTGTAGTTTTAATGATTGCAACCGGGGGATGTAAGAAGGATTTGGATTTACAGAGTAAAAGCGCATATACCTATGACACTTATTTCACAAGTGATGCAGCCATAAATCAAGCCGTGATAGCCAGCTACGCTACTTTATTGCATTCTGGTTTGTGGGCTCGCGAATGGTATTATATTTTTGATCTGCTGGGATATGATGCCAAAAATGCCCAACCACTCCAAGGGGATCTATTGGCCCTGGCACAATATAATTTTGCTCCGAACCAACCGCAGTTAGAAGCCATGTGGTCTTCACTATACCGAATGGTAATGCGGTCAAACGTTGTGATTAACCGTGCTCAGGCATGGGCTCCTGCCAATGCAACCGAACAGGCAAATCAAAAGCAATATATTGCAGAGGCTAAATTTTTGAGGGCTTATGCTTACTTCAATCTAGTTAACCTGTACGGACGTGTGCCCTTGSGTAAAGCATATATCCCTCTGCCAACAGCAGAAGAAATTAATCTGCCGCGTGCAGCTGTAGCAGATGTATGGGCTTTTATTGAACAGGATTTAAAAGACGCACAAGTTGACCTTCCTATTTCATATGCTCCAGCCAGTTTTGGACGTACTACCCGGGGGGCCGCGGTTGCTTTGCTTGGTAAATCATACCTGTACGAAAAAAAATGGGGAGATGCTGTTACTGAATTGACCAAACTGACCCAGGCTCCATATAGCTATGCGCTCACGCCCGTATATAACAACCTGTTTGATGATCCGAATCAGAATAATACAGCCCTTAATAAGGAAACCATTTTTCAGGTCATGAACCAGGCCTGGACCGATTGGGGTATAGGTAACCAGTATGCTCCGTTTGGCGGTCAGGAAACGTGGGGTGGGAAAGCAAGCCACTCTGCCCGTGCACAGGAATATGGCTTTAACGATTGGAATAATGTGTTTATTACCACTACGGCTGTTAAAGCTTTTACTTACACCAACCCACAAACCAATGCCACTTACATCGATCCGCGTGCGGCTTATACTTTTTATGGAGATGCTGCAAGCGGGGGGCAAACTCAATATTGCCAGCAATGTGCAACAGGGCCAGTAGCCTTTCCCTATGCTTCAGCCGGATACAAATATTTAAAATATGAGTATTATAATAAAGTAGCAAGCTTTGGTGGTCCGCAAAGCGGTATCAACGGGCAGGTAATCCGTTATGCAGATGTATTGCTGATGCTTGCCGAGGCTTACATACAACAGGGTAATACCGGATCACAGCCATTGGCACTGATTAACCAGGTACGTAGCAGGCCGAGCGTTAACGCGCCGCTTTATATCAGTTTGGGCAGTCAATCTCAAGCCATGACCATTTTGATGCGCGAAAGACAATTGGAACTGACCGGCGAACAGACCCGTTATTTTGATCTGATCCGCTGGGGCATAGCTAAGCAGACCATTAATTCGCAAAGGCAGATAGAAGATGGTACCCAGCCTTTTCAGGATAAAAATGTTTTATTTCCTATCCCACTATCTGAAAAGAACGCAAACCCCAATGTTGGTAAGGATATTGGTAGCGATTGGAATTAAATCAACAAAAGAGATGAGGCTGTATCATAAATTGTAATTTACTTCGAATTTGTCACGTTGAGCCTGTCGAAACGCCCTTTAAGACATTAAAAAAGGTCCTTCGACAAGCTCTCCAAAGAAGTCCCTTGGACAGGATGACAATTCAATATATTTATGATACAGCCTCTTTTATCTGCCTATTCCGGTATCCATTTACGGGCAGCCCAGTGCCTAACAATTATGATCCGGGCAAGATCATATCAATTTTATAAAGGAGCACAAGCTTTAAAAAAAGTTTGATCAACCTTAAGCATTGATTACCAGAAAATAATCTGGTCTGCTGACTCAGTTTAGGCTACTTAATTGAGTTTTTTATAAAAGTTTCAATCTCGCCTATTGCCTGCGTTTTATTTTCTACAATCTTTTCATAATGCTCATTGGTCAGTTTCCCCAATGTGAGTATTAACAAGGTCTTTTGTTCTTTGTTCAGGGATGTAAATAGTAATGAGATAACCTGGTTAAATAAGTTGTTTACCTTTTTATAGATTTCATTACCCTTATCTGTCGGTTTTATTAAACGCGCTCTTTTATCTACTGGGTCAACGCGTTCACTGATCAGCCCGGCTTTAAGCATCCGGTTCAAAATATCTATACCTGTTGTGGGTTCCAGTAGGAGACGAAAACTGATCACATCTGTTTTCCTGATCTCCTTTTGGTCGTTCAGCGTATCTAAGATATAAAACCACTCCATTTCCATGTCTGGGATCTGCCTTAATGCCAGCTTAAGGTATGTTTTAATAAGACTGCCTGATTTGCCTATCAGTTTTGAAAGCAAAGTATCCATTTCGGGATCAGGATCATCTTTCTGATTTTTATTAGATAGATAATCGTAACAGAAACTTTCAACATCTGCGTCATGATGTGCATCAGTAAAAGCCTGCCAGGCGGTAATTAGTTCTACTAAAGGTTTCATGTGGCTAATATAAAATAATAAATTTAATATTTTCGTTGTATTTATATCGGATTCGTTTTATTTTTACTGAAATTATTTTTTTATGAAAGATTATATCATTTTATTCAGAGAGCCGGACGGGAGAATGGATGAACATTCGGACGAAGATCTGCGGATACATCAGCAGCACTGGAGCGAGTGGCTTACCCGGTTAAAAGCTGAAGGCCGTTTAGTTGGGGGGAGTTCCTTAACACTTGAGGGTAGACTCATCACGGGTGATGGCACAATAATCACTCCTGTAACCCATAAAG
>NZ_JBFTQI010000263.1:0-7198 GCF_056398925.1 Pedobacter sp. 01T416_2 | reverse complement strand
GTTCTTAACTGTACTGAGCCTGTGTGCTACAATCACAATTGTTTTTCCTTGAAAAGCTTCGTATATATTTGCCATTATGCTCGTTTCATTTTTTGAATCTAATGAATTTGTAGCCTCATCAAAAAACAGAAAATCAGGTTTGTTGTAAAATGCTCGTGCCAGGAGCATCCGTTGTTTTTGTCCTTGGCTCAAACCTTGGCCATTTTCACCAATTTTAGTATTATATCCAAGTGGAAGGTTACTCACGTAATCATCCAGATTTGACAATCTGATCGCTTCCAGCAATCTGTCATCATCAGGGGTATCATCACTGACGGCAATATTCCGTGCTATTGTATCAGAAAAGATATAGCCGTCCTGAAGCACCGCGCCACATTTTTTCCTCCAAAACTTAGGATTGATGTTTGTTAGGTTGTGTTCTCCAACCCTTATTTCGCCTGAGGTTGCGATATAAAATTTTAAGAGGAGTTTCAGGATAGTTGTTTTTCCTGAACCACTCATCCCAACTATTGCAGTAGTTTTCCCGTGTTCTATACGGCAATTGACACCTGATACCGCCTTTTGATACTTTGAAGAGTCGTAAAAGAATGTGACATTTTTTAAAACAATATCCCTATTTAAAAGATTAGGTTTGATGCCGCTTGAATCTATTGCTTCCTCGTCTACATTATTCTGGATGTCCTCTAGGCGTTCAAGAGAGATCTTTGCATCTTGATAGTCATGGACAAAGGTTATCGCTTGCGAAAGAGGGCCATTAAGCTGACCTAAAATATACTGCACAGACATCATCATTCCAAGCGTCATTTCACCACTTATTACCGCCTTGGCGGTAAAATAGGTTATCATAATGTTTTTGACCTGATCGATTATAAAAGAGCCCATTTGCTGAACCTGGTTTATTTTAAGTATCGATATGCTGAGTCGAAACTGTTTTGCTTGTATTCTTTCCCATTGCCATCTCTTTTGGGTTTCGCAATTTTGTTGTTTTATTTCTTGGGCACCCTCTATCAGTTGAATTAGATTGCTTTGACTATTTGACATCTGATCAAATGTTTTATAGTCCATTTCTTTTCTTTTTTTCTGAAACAAAAGAATCCATCCGAAATAAAAAAGACTGCCAATTAAAAAGATCGACAATACGGCGAAACTGTAGAAAAATAATACAATTGAGAAAACTATAAAATTTAACGCGCCAAAAACCGTATTGATGAGAGATGATGTCAAAAATGTCTGAATTCTTCCGTTGTCCCWTATCCTTTGAAGAATATCACCCATTCTTTTATTGTCAAAGAAAGTCATGGGCAATCTCATCATCTTAATGATAAAATCGGACAGTAAAGTGATACTAATCCTTGTTCCCATATGCAAAAAAATCCAGCTCCTTATTCCGCCCACTAGCGATTGGCTGAAGAAAAGTGTAAGCTGGGCAATCAGGATGATATTGATGAAACTTATGTTTCTATTGTTAATGCCAACATCAACAATCGATTGGGTCAGAAAAGGAAAGATGAAGGATAATATTGTATTTATGATCAAACCTATTATGATTTGGAAAATAAACTTTTTATATGGCTTTACATATACAAAAAACGACCCTAACCCGTTTTGCTTCTGGCCGGCTACAATGTCGTTTTCATAAAACAGTTTTGTCGGTTCCAGAACAAGGACCAAGCCAGTTATTTCATTTTTTGTCAGGTTATCTACCGACCACCCCTTAATGAACTCCGAATGGGTGTATTTTATTAGACCAAACGCCGGATCTGCTACATATACGTGAGACTTATTAACCCGATAGACAATAATGAAGTGTTTCTGTTGCCAATAGGCGATAAGTGGAAGCGGTAAATCGTCAATTAGATTTTCAAAAATTACCCTGGCATTGAGCGTCCTGAAACCGATTCGCTCAGCAGCCTCACTAATTGACAATAAAGAGGCGCCTTCCTTTCCAGTATAACAATATTTTCTTAGGTCTTGAATTGAATGTGTCTGGCCATAAAATCTGGAAATCATATACAAGCAGCTTGGTGCACAGTCCATTTGATCAAGCTGTTTGAAATACGGGAATTTTTTATTCATAGAGCATTATTTACAAAAGTAAAAATATGATAATTTTTGTACTTTAGCACACAAGGTAAATATATGTCAGATACAAAACAGTATAGCTTGGAAGTCCAAGATGTAATGGGAATTATTCCTTCAGCAATAATTAGGACAGGCACGGCTGTAATATTCTTAGTAGTCCTGGTACTTGTTTTTTTTTCTTGGTTAATCAAATACCCTGAAATAATTGAGTCCAGAGTTGTCTTAACTACCAAGGTGCCTCCATTGGAAATCACCAATCGTGCTGCGGGAATTTTGTTTCTTTTTAAGAAGGACGGAGATGTGGTTAAACAAAGCGAAGTGGTGGGGTATTTGAAAAATTCCATTTCCTATGAGGATATAACAATGATCAAAAATGATATCCGGGAATTGGAACAGCAGGTTGGTATGAAGGTTGTAAAAATAGATGATAGGCTGATTAACCAAAATTTGATACTTGGCAACCTGCAGCCGAGTGTTATCAACCTAAAACAAAGTTTATACAATTACAATAATTTTAAGGACCAGTTTAATAGTGACCAGCAAATTCAATCCCTTATAAGAGATAAGGAAAGATATCGATTGTTGAATTCAAATTTGGAACGGCAAAAAAGATATTCCGAAGATCAATTGGTTGTCGCAAAAAGAAGGTTTGCAATTGATAGTCTGCTCCTTGTAAAAAGGGTTATTGCTCCAATTGAATTTGACAAAACAAAAGTATCTCTATCGCAATCAAAATCTGAGCTTGAAAGTACATCCTCCCAAATAATAAACAACTCTCTTCAGATTTCAAAGATTGATATTCAAATCAAACAGTTACAGCAGGGGGATAGCAAATCGAAAGTTGAATTACTGAATCAAATCATAAGCAATATTAATAACATTAAGGCTGATATAGCTAATTGGGAATATCTTAATTTGTTAAAGGCACCGATAAGTGGTGCAGTGTCCTTTCGAACAAATATTGTTAATAACCAGTTTGTTAACATTGGGGAAAAGTTAATGGTTTTAAATCCAGACAGTGGAAGCTTTGTTTGTACAGCTTACATACCTATGTTAGGGTTTGGTAGATTAGCCATCGGGCAGAAAGCCATTATTAAATTTGACAATTTTCCATATGCTGATTACGGATCCGTAAGTGGGCTGGTACAAACCATTTCCCCGGTCCCGGTAAACGATACTTACATGGTTGGTATTAATCTTAATAACGGTTTAAAAACGTCATATAGTAAGAATCTGAAATTTAACCAAGAAATGCAGGGCACGGTGGAAATAATAACTCGAGATCAACGGCTGATTGAAAGGGTGTTCAATAAATTTACTTCTCTTTTTGCAAATAACTAAATATGAATATTGCCAAAAATGTTTTAGTTAGAATAACTGGTATGGATTTCGGTTCCCTAGCCTTTCTGAACCTTCATGAAACTTTGCCATTATTATCCGCATATGAAGCAGAACTTGATAAAAATGAATTATTAAAAAATCAAGCGATAGATCTTATTTATAATTGCATACAAAAATCAGAAAACAGATCTATTCAAAATATTTTGTTGAAGCTAAAACGTGATGTTTACAACAATAGGGGTTATGACTGGGCTGTTGGTGAACTGAATAATTTGAATGAAATAACAGACCAACTAGATAAACTAAGAATATCTGATTTGGTTTTATCTGAACTAGCTAATTCCATTGAAAAATTGTTTCATGAAGAATATACTCAGATCAGGACAGAACTAAAAACACTGACACAGCACCCGTCTTTCCAGAATGGAATAATCCTTTCATCTGCTATTCTTGCTGAAAGTGTTAGGAAATACCTAACCCCAAAATCGAATAGAAAAAGAGACGCGCAAACAGAATTAGGGTTAACTTCATACATCAGTAGAATTGCCGCAAAGACATCACCATTCAGTTCTTTCACCAATCTCGGTCTAGCTGTTATAGACGAAGCAGAAAAGACACTGAGCTTCAAAACATACCCCGAAATAAAAAGTAAAGTTTCTTTAAATAACTACCTGCTGAAATCTATCATTGGAATTATCAAACTAAGCCCTTTTTTGCATAAAGATGTACCGGTAGTTTTGAATCAGACCATCAAATTAAATGATGGAAAAATAACATTTATCACCAATTCAAACAATTCTGAGGCTTTCCAAACAATTGAAAATAGTGATCTGCTCAAATTAATATTTGAAATTCTAAACAAGCAATCTCAAGTGACCATAAATGAGGTTATAGAAATTGTTCAACAAGAGTTTGAATTAGAGAACGGTAGTCTTTACGAATTTTTATTACAATTGATAAGTCTTGGGGTTCTCGAATATGATTTTCCTGTTTCTGGAGCGGATGAAAATTGGGTTAGTAAACTTTTGGCCGCCTTTAAAAATATTCCAGAAAATGAGAGTTTTTATGAGTTGCTGGCTTCCAGTTTTACACAAATTGAAAAATTCCGTAACGAATATGAGTACTCACAACCTTCGGCCAGGCAGGAAATATTAGGGAAACTCGATTTTGAAATCACAAATTTGTTCGAAAAATTACGGGAATCTTATATCATTGAAAAGGTGAAAATTGACCCGGATCTTGAGCCGGATGATTCTGAAAAAATAGCTGTCTTCCATCATCGTGATCCAATCGCTTTTAGTTTCAAGCCTGAAATGCTTATTTTTGAAGATACTTTAATCGATTCTGATATTAAAATTGGCAGACAGGCTGTGTCAGAAATCATTTCTAAAATTGATTTGTTCTTAAATAATTTTGAATTCCTAAACCCCAACAGAAGCGAACAGGAAATCATCAAAGAATTCTATAAACAAAACTATCTTGGATCTGCTACCGTACCCGTCGTTGATTTCTATATGGACTATCAAAAAAATAGAAAAAGCCTCCCAGAAATTAAAGGGCTATATTCTGAAGTATATCAGGCCTTCCAGAAAAAAGTTATTGATCTGATAGATAAAACAGAAAATCCGGACTCTTATATTATGCATTTTAAAACTGATGATTTTTTATCGGACTCATTTAAGAGTGGAACGGCTTCAAAAGGATCGTTTCTACAATTCTTTATCAACAGTAGCAATAAGTTGAGTTGTGTGATCAATGGAATTTTTACTGGACATAATAAATTATTTGGAAGATTTATCACTTTATTTGATAAGTCCGTTCAAGCCGATATTTTATCTTGGAGCCGTGAAGATTATGCTTCTGAAATACTTGCAGAAAATTGTGACTCAACATATTTCAATGCCAATATACATCCTCCATTGTTGAATTTCGAAATTGATATGCCAGGAAGCCAGAATACTTATAGCAAAAATAAGAGGATTATGGTTAAGAACTTGGCCGTAAAGTACGAAAGAGCAACAGATTCGGTTGAACTAGTTGATGAGAAGTCTGGCAAGAAAACAAATATTTTTGATCTGGGATTTCAGTCAATGAAAGCAAGATCCGGTCTATTTACATTTTTAAATAGGTTTGACAGTCCTTCAACTTTTCTTCCATTTTCGTATTTTAATTCAATTGTCAATAAAAGATTTACCCAAATTGTCGGTAAAGGTAGTGTGTTGCCAAGGATAGTACTGGATAACCAAATAGTAATACAACGGAAAACATGGATGGTTGACAAACATGAATTACCAAAAGTTGATGATTTGAGTACTTCAAAATCATTTGTTCAAGTCAACAGATGGAGAAATGCACTATCTGTTCCTGATCAAGTATTCTTTTATTTCAGTGCGCCTAAAGGAACTGTAGACGACGATAAGAAACCTCAGTACTTGGATTTTCGGTCTCCATTACTAATCAATTTGTTTATTAAAAAAGTCCAAAAGTCGGAAAAACAGTTAGTAATGCAGGAAATGCTTCCCGACGGTGAACAACTTTTCACCAGTGCCTCTAAAAAATTCGTGTCGGAATATCTGGTGCAATGGAGATAAGAAAGCTAGAGAAGCCCGTATGGCATTCTGTATACATTTATTATAATCATATTAATGATTATACAAACTGTTTGGTTGAGGTTATTAAGCCCCTTGTAGATCTGCTTACCGAAAGTAAAGTGCTTATAGGATATTTCTACATAAGATATTGGGAAGAAGGGCCACATATAAGATTTAGGACACGGTCATCATATGATTTAGGAATTTTGATTTCTAAATATTTAGAGGAACAGATTTCCATAAAAAAATATTTAGTAAGATTCAAAGCAGTTGAATATATTCCTGAAATAGCGCGTTATGGAGGAGAAAAAGCGATTTTGGTTGCTGAACAACAGTTTAACTTTTCTTCAACAACTGTTCTAGGCATATTAACAACCAATTTAACCTCTTGGGATTACAATTTGGCAATAGGCTTCGCCATTAAACTGCATGTGAACTTTGCGAAAGGAATAGGTTTGTCTACTGAGGCAGCAACAGCATTTTTTAGAACTATTTTTTATCAATGGCTTTCTTTGGCATCTGCTAAACTGAAAATTGATACACAGGAATTGATAAATGCGATAGACAGATCATTCCTGAAACAAAAAGCAAAAATATTAGCTTCTGTTAAAGAAATCTGGGAAGATAATAACCCTCACCAGTGGAGAGAGCAAAATTCAGAAGTATTAAATAAGCTTTTAGTTTTGCATGTATCAAATGATCTAATTTGCCCCCCTGATATCAATTCTCTTTTTTCAGATGATCAAACCAAATCACTTTGGGGGATATTTGATAGCTTCTGTCATATGACAAACAATAGATTAGGAATCCTAAACCAGGACGAATCGTACATATATTATGTTATTTATAGATCATTCAAAGGATTAAATGAAGAGCAAAATTAAGAAGGAATTAATTCGGGAGATTGAGGAGATTGCAATCTTTCTTCACAGTTCCTCGATAAAGGGTAAAAATGGGCGTTTCTGGCATAGATACAATGATTCTAATCGAATAGACGATTCCGAAAAAAACGAGTTTATATATGGAGGTAATGCTGGGATCTGTTTGTTTTTTATCGAGCTATATCAATTCGATGCAAAAAAAGAATATCTTGAGATTATTGAAGAATCGGTAAAATGGCTTTATAATCGGACTAAAAAAGAATCAACCACAAATTATGCCTTTCTTACCGGAAGAGTAGGAAC
>NZ_JBFTQI010000262.1:0-7204 GCF_056398925.1 Pedobacter sp. 01T416_2 | reverse complement strand
GTTCCTTGCTGATCCCAATCTACATTCTCATCAAACTCCTTTATATTTAGCTTAGAGCCTTTAACTAAAGCATCAAGGGGATCAACTCTTAACTCAGACATTCCTATGCTTAAATCAATAGAAAGATTTGGGAAAATTTTATTATGACTGTTTGTCATTCTTTCATTAATTTTTTCAATAATTTCTTTGTGTTCTTCAACAGGTTTTTTAGCATGTATGGTAAAGACCTCTAATGCTTTACTTATTTCAGATTCTTTATCATCTAAATTTAAACGTAGATTTTCTGCAATTGGGTCTACTATCAGTTTTAATAAGTTTTTCAATTCTGCTTGCGGATTCTCTAGTGCGCCAATTCTAAAAGGAACGGGTAGTCTGCTATTAAAGACGTTATCTAAACCAGCAGCATTACCGTCTTCCGAATATTCACTAACTTCAGGATCGTAAGTTTTTCTTGTCTTAACCCCACTTTTATCCCATTCCCATCTACTCTTTACAACTAGTAGATCGCCTTCCTTTTCTTTCCACTTTTCTGCAATATTTGCTGTTCCTTCTGGAATGTGTACCGATATTTCTATATAAGTATTTTCATCTTTAGATCTCTTGCAGTAATCTTTTTCATAAGAATATACTTGAGTTCCTACCGCTAATTCGTAAGCTTTTAATATTGTTGATTTGCCTGCATTGTTATCACCAACTAAACATAAAATATTATCCAAACTAACCGTTACCCCTTCATTACCAATACATCCTAAGTTAGCAATTGATATTTTTAACAATTTTGACCTCATATATATTTAATCAAATAAGTTTTTAACATGTCGATTTATATAACTATTCAAACCAGTTCCGCTTATTGCTAAACTCTTCATATTTTCAACATGATACTGCCCTGCTCTTGCATAACTATAACGATAAGTACGAGAATTGCCAGAAAATCCCACAAGTATATAATCAGCACCTATTTCATAGGCGGAGACTCCTGAGTCTCCGCCTGAATTCCTATAGCTTTCCATAGCTATATTTCGATATGAATTTGTGACATACCTTTATCTCCTTGTTTATAATCGTCTCTAACATCAAATGTATCATCCAAAAGGTTGATATCCTCAGCCTTTCCAAGGTCATACATTTTCCATCCCATTTTACCAGAAGACGAATATCCTCCAATTTGAAAAGCTCTCAAACCTTCATTTCCAGCAGTAGTTTTACCATAACAATGTGGCTCTACTTCTCTTGATTCTCCTTCGTAAGAAAATTCAATTACATTTTGGTTAGTGATTGCGTCAATAATTTTTTGGTTCATGATTGTTTGTTTAAGTATTAGTTGTTTTTATATCGAACATATGCTTATTGCTAATTTGATGTGTTCGAGTCATCAATAATATCAGCAAAATCAAATTCGTGGATAAGCATTATCGTATGCCCATCTTTTCTCATATTTATAGCTTTCTCTACTTTGCGACCATAACAAGAAAATGCCCATGCAGGGTTACCATTATCACCAACTATTAAATAGTCTGTTTTAAGCGTTATGCCATCGGTTGGTATACCTCCAAGATTGAGTATTTTTTTCTTCAAACCCTCCCTACTAATTCTTTGTAGTATGCCTGTGATACAGAAAGTCTTGCCCTCAAATTTAACATTAGGCTCACTCGTGCATAAGCCAGAGATATTGATATGCTCAGTTTCCTTTCGAATCTGTTCACTTATCACTTCATCCTGGATATTTACGAACTCTTTGAAATAAGCTTTTAAAACCAATCGCTCGTCATCATCAATTTTATTATCCGATAGCACAGATAGAATTAAACTTCTTATCTCATCGTAAGGGTAATATGTGTTTAAGTGTTCATTTTCTTCTAACCATTTATTTAAATCAATAACTTCCTGATCATTAATTACTCCATCTGCTAGAATTCCATGGCAAAGCCCCTGTAATGTTTGTATGTCAGAAGTTATAGGGTTATAATAAAAGCTGTCGTTCTCATATTTTTGACATAGCCAATACAAGTCTTCAATAGTCTCTTTTGATGGCATTTGCTGACTAGCGGCCTCTGCTATAATATTCATAAATTCATTAAAAGGATTTCTACCTATTAAAGCATCGTGTGCATTTGCCCATTTTTGTAGCTCATTAATTTCCTTTTCGTTTACTTCTCCATCTAAGTTTATTCCAAGCAAAATCCCTTTTAAAGAACTAATTGCTTTATCGGCTTGCGACTTTGATGTGTAGATATCTAGAATCAGTTGGTCTGGTTGTTTCATATAAGTATATTCAAGAGTAAGTAAAACAGCTCAATGCAAGCAACAATTTGAGTTGTGCATTCAGTGTTAAAAAAAGGTTGTTATAAAAGGGATTTGAGAGAAAATACGAAGAGAAACGAGCTAGAATTATTTAGATATCGTAATATACGATGAATAACTTGAAGTTTGCAAATTCTAATGCCACTTCTTAAAACATAAAGCTGAATTAACACTTACACGCGCTTTTCTCAACATATGTTTTATTACCATTACTATTGTAATAAAAACAACCGCCTTTAGAGCCTTGATATAATTTTTGCCCGGACTTATAAGTGCCGCACGGCATATAAGTTTCGGTATCTGTACCAGCCCCAACTTCATTTTGTTTGCTACAGGCCAGTATGCCAATACTTAAAAACAGGATATAATAAAATCTTTTCATGCAGCCAAGATATCTGACCAGGAGAACTAATTTTTACGGTTTCCCGTACCTACTCAAAAAAAATTAACCTATTCTTTTAGTTGTAAAGAAAATAATACTATCTTAATCGCAATTAATATATTTTATTTACTTTTTAACCATCATCTTATATCTAAAACAAATGACACCGGCCACGCCAAAAACGTAGCCAATTTCGAAACCCTTATTGCGTATTTAACCGGCTACGGCGCCGTTTATAACCCTAGCAATGCAAACATCCAGTTAACGAGTTTAACCGAGAAAGCTGCCGCAGCAAAAACCATTAGCGAGCAAGTACACGATGCGGCCGCAAAAAACAGCAACGCCATTGCCATTCGCGATCTGGCTTTTCAGCCTTTAAAAAAGCTGAGTACCCGAATCGTAAATGCGATAAAAGCGAGCGATGTTGCGCAACAGGTAATTGATAATGCCATTACCCACAACCGCAAAATTCAGGGCCAAAGGGCATCGGTAAAGTTAACAGAAGAAGAAAAACAGAAGCTGGCAGCAAGCGGCACTATTGTTAACCAGGTATCGGCCTCGCAACAAAGTTTCGATAGCCAGCTCGATACCTTCGATAAACAGATCAAACTGTTAGCTACCATCCCCACCTATGCGCCCAATGAGGTAGAGCTGCAGCAGGTCACCCTTACCACCTTGTACAACGATTTATTGCAGAAAAACCGCGATGTGGTATCAAAAACATCTGAGTTAAGCACCTTTAGGCTTAACCGCAACAAAATCCTGTACGATACTGAAACCGGTATAGTGGCACTCGCTTTAGATGCCAAAAACTACAGCAAATCGTTGTTTGGCGTAAGTACCCCGCAGTACAAACAAATTTCGGGCATTCCGTTTAAACCGATAAAAATTTAGCCTATCATGAAAAAAATCATCCCATCCCAATGTACATTTTAAAACAGCAACTCGGTTGCTGTTTTTGTTTAAAAGATATACTGCAAACTGTTGACAGCAAACCAGGGCAGCTAATAGCATTTATCATATTCTTAACTGCAAACTAAAAGCTGTTCACTGCAAACTAAAAGTAACCTACCTCTCCGATAAAGTTGTTAACTGCGCTGGCAAAACCATCAACTGCAAACATAAAGCTACCAACTGCAAGTATAATGTTGTTAACTGCGCTGATAGAACTGTTAACTGCAAGTATAAACCTGCCAACTGCAAGTATAATGTTGTTAACTGCAAGTTTAGAACTATCTACTGCAAGTTCAGAACTATTAACTGCGCTAACAATTCTGCCATCCGCAAGCATAAACCTACCAACTGCGAGTATAATGTTGTTAGATGCGCTGATAGAACTGTTAACTGCTTTCATCATGCTGGCACCCGCAAGCATAAACCTACCAACCACAGGTATAATGTTGCTAACTGCAATGCAAAACGGCGAATTGAAAAGCTCAATGAAGATTGCTTTTATCGATATAACAATTTTAATAGGAAAGTTCAAAGATCTCTCCTCCAAAGGAGTTTCTTCGGAACGCTACTGTAGAGATGACGAATTTTATCGAGGTAGAATGACTTAATGATAAAAACACTACTAATGAGATTGCTTCGGCTCGCTCACTCCCAGCCTCGCAATGACGGATTTATCGAGATTAAATAACGCGAATGATTCTCTGCACCCTGCTATCCTGCATAGCAGATAGCGACCGCTTTAAGGTTCCCGCATGCGCGGGAATGACGACCGTATTATAGCGAGCGCCTTAAACCCCTATCCGCCTATCGGCACCTTTCCCCTGAAAGGGAAAGGGCTAAAAAACAAATTACCGCATCCTGCAATATGCTCCATGCGATCTGCATCATGCTATCGGCCTAGGATATGATGGAAGGAGAAAACGTTAAAGCTTTAGCACCCCCTTTCAACTTACCACTACCCCGAGGCAGCACACCCTCCCCGATCCTTCATCGGGGCTTGTGCTGACGACCAAAAAGCTTTGACGAATTTATCCGACATCAGATCCAAGCCTTTCAGTTATGCCTTGGTTTTTGTTGTTTTTAATGGCAGGCATGCTTTCGCTACGCTCAGGTTTGTTTCTTTTGGGCCAAGCCAAAAGTAAGAGCCCTTCGGTGGCTAACCGAGGCAAGCCCAAGTAGAGGGCAACAACATAGCGACCGCTTTAAGGTTCCCGCCTGCGCGGGAATGACGACCGTATTAGAAAGTACAAAGATCTCTCCTCCAAAAGAGTTCCTTTGGAACACTACGGTCGAAATGACGAATTAATCGAGGTAGAATGACTTAATGCTAAAAACACTACTAATGAGATTGCTTCGTCAGCTGAAAAAGCCTTCTCGCAATGACGAATTGATCGCAATTAAAATAACGCGAATGATTTCTCTTCTCCCTGTTGTCCGGCATAACAGATAGCGAGCGCTTTAAGGTTCCCGCCTGCGCGAGAATGACGACCGTATTATAGCGAGCGCCTTAAACCCCTATCCGCCTATCGGCACCTTTCCCCTGAAAGGGAAAGGGCTAAAAAACAAATTACCGCATCCTACAATATGCTCCATGCGATCTGCATCCTGCTATCCGGCCTGGCAGATTTTCGTAGAAATAAGCATTGAAATTCTTGCACAACCCCACAATACACCACTGCTCAAGGCAATATAAAGTCCCGATTCTTCATCGGGGCCTCCATATTGCCGCAATAAGAATTTCGATAGCTTAGTTCAAGAAAGGATGCAAGCCTTGATTTTTGGTTACCTTTTTATCAAGAAAAAGGTAAGAGCCCCTCGGCGGCGGCGAGCCGAGGCAAGGCAGAGCTTAGGGCAAAGAATAGCAACCGCTTTAAGGTTCCCGCCTGCCCGGGAATGACGACTGTATTAGATAAGCCCCATTATAACCAAAAAGACACCAAGAACACCAAGCTAATACTTGGCAATCTTAGTGTCTTCGTGACTTAGTGGTTTAACTAACCGAGCAGATTACTGCCAGCCGCCTCCTAACGAGCGGTACAAACCAACAACTGCATTTAACTGCTCTGTTTTAATGGTAGTTAACTCCAGTTCGCTTTGCAATAAATTGCCTTGTGCGGTAATTACCTCTAAATAGTTCGCCATACCACTTTTAAACAATAAACTTGCATTTTTTGAGGCTTGTTGTAAAGTCTGCGCTCTTTTTTCAGCAATGCTGTATTGTGTTTTTAACTTCTCTACTTTCGTTAACTCATCAGACACTTCGCTAACAGCATTTAATACCGACTGACGGAACTGGATCACCGATTTCTCGCGATCGATCTTAGCCAGTTCTAAAGAAGTTTTTAGCTGACCTCTTTGAAAAATCGGCTGGGTAATCCCTGCTCCAACCAAACCGAACAACGATGCCGGAACATTAAACCAGTTGCTCGCTTTAAAAGAGTTGATGCCTCCGCTAGCCGTAATCACCAACGATGGATATAAACTTGCTTTTGCTACACCAACCTTTGCATTAGCAATGGTAAGCGCCAGTTCGGCACTTTTAATATCAGGCCTGCGGCTTAACATCGACGAAGGAAAACCTGCATTCAGGTCTTGTGGGATACTCATTTTATCCAAACGGCTTTCGCGGTTAATGGTTTTTGGCAAAGTACCGATCAATACACTTAAAGCATTTTCCTGTAAAGTTACATTTTGCTCCAAACGGGGGATCAACTGTGCCGCATTTAACTGTTGCGCCTGTGCCTGCTGTATCGCTAATGAAGTTACCTGACCTGCATCGAACTGTAAGTTGATAATCCTTAATGTGCTATCGTTCAGTTTTAAGTTCTTTTTCGCGATTTCCAATTGCGCATCAAGCATTAACAAATTGTAATAACCTTGTGCAACATTGGCCACTAAACGCGTTTGAACTGCTTTACGTGCCTCTTCTGTCTGTAAAAAACTGGCTAAAGCGCCAGCTTTTTGATTGCGGATTTTGCCCCAGATATCAGCCTCCCAAACCACCCCCAGATTCGCATTGTAATCTTCGATGTGTGTTGAGCCTGTAAACTGGTTAAGGCTTAAACCATTTAAACTGTTATCAGACGGACGGCTCGAACTCGCCGCCACCTGCAATTTCAGTTCAGGTAAATAACCCAGTTTCGATTGTTTGAACAATACTTCGGCTGCATCGATATTTTTCAAGGCAATCTGCATATCGTAATTTTTAACCAAAGCTGTATCAATTAAATTCTGAACAGTAAGATCGTTGATAAAACTCTTCAATGGCATACCGCCAACACTCGAAGAATCTTTAGGCAATGAATTTCTGAATAAGCCTGGCGCAATATTGGGCAAGGCTGTATCTTTCGAAACCGAACATCCGCTCCAGATCAAAGCAAGGAGCAGGATGGTAATTAGATTAAACCGTTTCATAAACTACATGATTATTATTTACAGGCTCTCCATTGTGGTGAACAACCTCATTTCTTGATTTTTTTGATATTTTTTCCTGTAAGGCCTGGAAGATGACGAAAAGTACCGGAATGATGAACAAACCTAAAACTACACCCGATACCATACCAC
>NZ_JBFTQI010000261.1:0-7205 GCF_056398925.1 Pedobacter sp. 01T416_2 | reverse complement strand
AACCTTAGCTATTCCACGCCAGATGCCGAGGGCAACAAAAACATTTTGTTTTTTCTCTTTAAGCTTTGCTGCTTGATTATTTGCTAATGCAATATGGTTCTGAGCATAGGTGAAAGTTATTGATATAGCCAATACGGCTGTTAAAATGGATTTTAGTTTCATTGGGATGTGTATTTGTCGACTAAACTAGTAGACAAATATATGGATGTAATTGGCAAAGAAAAAATTTTTCAACAAAAATCTATAAAAACTATAGGATAAATGGAATTAATTATACCTTTGCCCCAGTTATTTTAAAATACTTATCAAGAAAGGCGGAGGGAATGGCCCTGTGAAGCCTTAGCAACCATCTAAATTTTTAGAAATGGTGCTAATTCCATCCCAGATGAATCTGGGGTAGTTAAGTCAGTTGTTTGCGTTATCCTTATAAGAACTATATGGAGCACTTCTGATTTAAGGGGTGCTTTTTTTTTGCCCTGAATGCGTTCTTGAAATTAAATTATGCATTAAATAAAATCATTCAAATGAAAAAGACAGACGAGCTGAAATCTATTAATGTAAACCTTAACGCATGCTTCCGAATGCGTGGAGTCTGTTAAAATTGCTCCATTTTAACAGGCTTTTTTAGGCTAACCATTCCTTTTTCTCTTTAAAAACAAATACACTTTTAGCCGTGGTAAAATTGTTTTACCCAAAATTATTATCCCTTTTAATTGATTATTAACTACACACTTATGTTTAAAATTTTAAAGTCAATAGCGTTTATCTTTCTGCTCTTTATTGTGCAAAAGCTTTCCGCTCAAAATGCCGCGGTTACCGGAACGGTAAAGTCGGCAGATGGTGAAACACTCCCTGGTGTTTCCATTTTAATAAAAGAAACCAAACAAGCCACCATTTCTGATGCAAAAGGAGCTTTTTCTATTCATGCACCAGATAAGGGTACATTGGTATTTTCTTATATCGGTTTTAAGAGCCAGGAAATACAGATCAATAAAAACGCCGGCCCCATTTCGATCATTCTTCAGTCAAGCGATAATGCGCTTGATGAGGTAGTGGTTACTGCATTGGGTATTTCGAGGCAGAAGAAATCGCTTGGTTATGCTGTTCAGGAATTAAAAGGACAGGATTTGGCCGAAGCTAAAGAGTCTAACCTGGTAAATGCACTGGCCGGAAAAATAGCAGGTGTAAGGGTAACCAATAGTCAGGGGAGCATGGGTTCCTCGCGTGTGGTCATCAGGGGGGAAACATCTATTGCCGGAAATAACCAGCCATTATTTGTGGTTGATGGGATTCCGGTAGATAATTCTCAGTTAAATTCGGCTGGGGCCAGAGATTATGCCAATACCATTTCAGACATTAATCCAGAAGATATAGAATCGATGAGTGTATTAAAAGGACCAAATGCCGCTGCATTATACGGTTCGAGGGCTGCGGCAGGTGTCATCCTCATTAAAACCAAAACAGGTAAATCGAAAAAAGGATTAGGCATTGCCATCAATTCAAACGCGGTTTTAGAAACCTTGCTTACGCTACCCGTGTATCAAAATGCTTTCGGTCAGGGATCGGAGGGCAAATTTAGTTATGTAGATGGTGCAGGTAAAGGCATTAACGATGGAGTAGATGAAAGCTGGGGTCCTAAATTGGATGGTAGGCTAATCCCACAATTTTATTCGAAAGGAGTAGCCGTTCCATTTGTGGCGCATCCTGATAATGTACGTGATTTCTTCCAAACCGGATATTCATTAAACAATGGGGTATCTATTGCAGATGCAGGCGAAAAGTACGACTTCCGATTATCGTACAATAACCTGAAACAGGTAGGTATAGTACCAAACTCCGGACAGGGCAAAAATTCATTTGTATTGAATACTACAATAAAAGTAACACCCAAATTAAGTTTAACCGCAAATGCAAACTACAGCAAACTTAATTCTGATAATTTACCGGGAACGGGTGGTTCGAGATCTACCAGTACCATGTTGCAGTTTACCTGGTTCGGCCGTCAGGTTGATATCAACCAATTGAAAGATTATTTGGATGAAAATGGAAAAACGTTTAACTGGAACAATAGCTATTACAGCAATCCTTATTGGGTAGCTTACGAAAATACCGTATCACAAAACCGTAGCCGGATTATTGGAAGTTTAGCGCTGAATTATAAGATTATTGATGGACTTGATTTCAATTTCAGATCAGGAACGGATTATTATAATGATAGGCGCAAAGTTAGGATTGCATATGGTACCAATGGAACGCCTTTTGGCTCTTATACTGAGAGTGCCTTTACAGTAAGTGAAAATAATACAGATGCGACATTAAACTTTAACAAACAGTTGAATGACGATTTTAGTCTTGAATTGTTAGGTGGTGGGAACATCCGCAGGCAATATATCGAGCAGAACGATCAAAGTGCGCCTAAATTGGCCATTGCAGGACTGTATACCCTTAAGAATTCACGCGATCCTTTAATTTCATCAAATAATTTATCGCGGTTAAAATCTTACAGTGTTTATGCCTCTGGACAGATTGGTTTCAGGAATTACCTTTTTGCCAACATCACGGCCCGTAACGATTGGTCATCTACCTTACCAGCGCAAAACAGATCGTATTTTTACCCATCATTTAACGGAAGTTTTGTAGCAACAGAAGCATTTGACATTAAAAGTGAAGCGCTTAACTACTTAAAAATACGTGGAGGCTGGTCTAAAGTAGGTAAAGATGCAGATCCTTATCGCTTGATCAATACTTATGCATTTAGTGCGCCATTTAACGCAAACCCTCAACTTACCACAAGTAATATCGACCTTAATCCTAACCTTAAACCAGAAACTACCACCTCAACAGAACTGGGCGTTGAGGCTGTTTTCTTTAACAAAAGGTTACGTTTCGATTTAAGTGCATATAACACCAATAGTTACAATCAGATTTTGGCTGCCGATGTAAGTCAAAGTACCGGGTTTAGTTCAAAACTGCTTAATGCCGGAAAAATAAACAACAAAGGTATAGAAGCACAGTTGGGGATTACACCAATTAAAAAACAGTTTACCTGGGATATTGATTTCAATTTTGCTGCGAATAGAAGTAGGGTAATTGAACTTGATGCTGAAAAATTATTGACGAATTATATTGTGGCTACCAACTCAGCACAGGTTATTGCTACCGTTGGACAACCTTATGGATCATTGTTCGGAACCGCCTTTTTAAGAGATGGCAATGGAAATATCATTGTAAACGCTACAGGTGCGCCAGCAACAAACCCAACCAAACAGGTACTGGGAAAATATACACCAGATTGGATTGGCGGGGTGTACAATACCTTCACGTATAAAGGCATAAGTTTAGGTGTATTGGTTGATGCGAGTATTGGTGGTTCTATCTACAATGGTACCTATGCAACAGGCACGTATACAGGAGTATTGGCTTCTACACTTCCTGGAAGAGCAACAGAATATGGCGGAATCTCATATTATTATCCGGATAATAAAAAGGAAAATAGCACCGTAAGGGTAAACGGAACCACTCCGGCAGGTGTAACGGTTTATGATGATGGGATTGTTTTTGATGGCGTAACTGCCGATGGTAAACGCAATGAAAAAGTATTGCCTGCGCAACAATATTATAAATCGTTCAGAAACATTGATGAAGCAAATATATTCGATGCTTCATATGTAAAACTCCGTGAGGTTAAATTAAGTTACAACCTGCCATCAAAATGGCTCCGCCCATTAAGTTTACAGGGCGTTTCAGTATCGCTTGTGGGACGCAATCTTTGGATTATCCACCGCAACACAGTAGATATCGATCCGGAAGTAGCTTTTAATACGGGTAACGGTCAGGGTTTAGAAAGTCTTTCTAATCCAAGCACACGCAGTTACGGTATAAACCTGAATGTTAAATTTTAATCTTACCATCATGAAAAATAAAAAACTATATATACTGGCTATTCTGGCAATTGCATTTTCATCTTGTAATAAAGAGCTTGATGAGGTAAATATTAATCCGAATGCTCCGGAAATTCCACAACCAGATTATTTACTTACTGGTACCACTAAAACTACAGCTGATACGTATTGGGGGGTAACCAATAACATGAACTCGAGTCTGCTTTTTGCACAACAATGGGCTAAAGTTCAATATACCGAAGAAGATCGTTATATCTTTTCTAACAGTAGTTTTACTTCGTTATGGTCTACCGGTTATGCGCAAAGTATTGCTGGCTTTAATAAAATTATCGAATTGGGCGATGCACAGGGCAATCCAAATTATAAAGGTGTAGCCCTGATACTGAGATCGTGGGTGTTTTTGTTACTTACCGATGCTTATGGAGATATACCGTACGCACAGGCTGGGAAAATCAAACAGTTTGTTACACCAGTTTACGATAAACAAAAGGACGTTTACTACGGTATTCTTAACGATTTAAAGACTGCACAGGCAGCTTTAGATCCAGCTTCAGGAAAAGTTATAGGGGGAGATGTGATTTATAGCGGCAATATTGCTTTATGGAAAAAGTTTGCCAATTCTTTACGCCTTCGTATCGCATTACGCATTGCAGATAAAGAGCCAGCTAAAGCTAAACAGGTAATAGATGAAATACTTGCAGAAGGTGGTACTTATATTAATAGCAAATCGGAGAATGCACAACTGTTCTACAGTGATTCACCTCAGCAAAATCCGGTAGCAGCCTCATTCGAAACCAGGAATGATTACCGGATCAGCAAAACCATTGTGGATAAACTTTTTGCACTAAATGATCCTAGGTTACCAGTTTATGCAAGCAAAACTGATAATGCTACACCTCAAACGTATGTAGGCATTCCGAATGGCTCAACAAATTCAGAAGCCAGTGCAATAGGTTTGGCAAATTCTTCCAGACCAGGAACTTATTTTTTAGCACCAAAAGCACCTGCTGTGATTTTTAGCTATGCCGAACTGCTTTTTGATAGGGCAGAAGCAGCTGCAAGAGGTTTTACTGCCGAAAATGCCGCTGATCTGTATAAACAGGCCATCAGGGCATCATTTGATCAATACAGTATTGGTGGAAGTGTTGTTGATGATTATATTAATCAGACTTCAATACAATATGATGCAGGTAATTATAAAAAATCAATCGGTGAACAAAAATGGATCGCTTTATTTGGTCAGGGGTTAGAAGCCTGGACAGAGCAGAGAAGGTTAGATTATCCGCAATTAACTGCATCTGTTAATACCGTGTTGAATGGCAARATTCCGGTACGTTTTATTTATCCAGGTTCTGAACAATCGTTAAACGGACAGAATTATAAAAATGCGGTGAGCAGTCAGGGTGCAGATTTATTAACCACCAAACTTTGGTTTGATGCTTTTTAATCCGATAGTGGTAATAGTGGTGTCAGATGTTGCCATCTGACACAAAAAACAAAAACGTCCCGGTTTAAATCGGGACGTTTTTGTTTGAAATTTTAAAGAAAGAGGTATCTCGTGTGTTGGAGTTCCTGCTTTCTTCCAGGTATTCATCTGGCTAAGTCTTCGGCAGCATTACTTGCCCTGTTTTTCAGATCTTCGGTATATCCTTTTGCTTTATCTACCCATCCCGGAGCCTTATCCAATAGCTCATCAACTATCGATTGGCCGGTAATTGGATCTTTCTTCGTGATATATTTTACACCGGCATAAACTGCGGCGCCAATAATTGCTGTTTTTAAAATTCCCATGTTCTTTCTTTTTTTTCTTAATTAAACATTTTGAGACCGTTAAAAGTTTTAGACAATTTCTTATACCGGTTGTTACATATTGTTGTTGCATGGCGCATTTTTATTCCGCTCATTTAACATTATTTTGTCGCTGTACTGCAGGATATTACGTATAATACGCTATTTATTCATTGCAATTACTAAAGTTAATAATGCCGGATAATAACAGCTGGCTTCACATTAAAAAAAGAATTTAGCTCGTTTCTCAGTTCCAAATGATTGCTTTTTAAGCAAGTAATTGCGTGGCCGGCTTGCCTCGCCATGATGAATTTTCTTAAATGCCATCGATAAACATCTGGTATGGCGATAAAAATTTTACAGATTATCACTATTAAATTTATATATTTCGAGCAAATTAACCTCCAGTAAATCGATTAAACCAAATATTGCTGCATGAATAAGAAAAAGCTGTTCAATGAAATTAAGGAGTTGAGCATCATAAATTCTTTCTCGAAACACGAACAGCTTGTACAGAGAATCATCAATGGCCTAAACCATAAGCTGATTGCTAAGGGAGATATTTTGCCTTCACCCGATTAACATTGAAAACACAAATGAACAAGTCAGATCAAATTACCGGTTACATCAAGCATGGGGCATTGGCGATTACCATTTCACTCTTTACCGTTGGCAATATTAACGCCCAAACCATTATTCCTATTGAAACCGCGCACAATGCCGTGGTATTACAGGCCGATGTAAAGAAAGATGTAAACACTATCTTTTTTGGAAAAAAACTGGCAAATAAGCAAGAATACGCCCAAGTTACTGCGCAATATAAACAGACTGAAGATTATACTGGTCAGCTAAATTCGGTGTATACACCTTCAGGATCAAGGAATTTGGTAGAACCAGCTATTAGCGTTACCCATGCCGATGGCAATAACTCACTCGATCTGAAATACGTTGATCATACCGTAACGGCTATTGATAATAATGTGAGTCTACTTAAAATCAGGTTGAAAGACCCGGTTTACAATTTCGAAGTCACCATGTTTTATAAGTCTTTTTATAAACAAGATGTAATAGAACAATGGACGGAGATTAAACATAATGAGAAAGGTACAGTGGTATTACATAAATACGCCTCGGCCAATCTGCACTTAAAATCACCACGTTTTTGGTTAAATCAGTATCATGGCGATTGGGCCAAAGAAATGCAGCCAGAACAAAGTGAAATTACCCATGGTATTAAAACTTTGGATAGCAAACTGGGTACGAGGGCAAATTTGTTTCAACCTTCTGTTTTTATGATTTCGTTAGATAAGCCTGCTGAAGAAAATGAAGGCAATGTTTTGTATGGTGCGATGGAATGGAGCGGTAATTTTAAGATCGATCTTGAGCTGGATTACCAGGATAACCTCCGCATTATTGCCGGAATGAACAATTATGCTTCGCCATACAGCTTAAAGCCAGGTGAAGTTTTTACAACCCCTGCTTTTTTGTACACTTTTTCTGATCAGGGAAAAGGAG
>NZ_JBFTQI010000260.1:0-7211 GCF_056398925.1 Pedobacter sp. 01T416_2 | reverse complement strand
GTCATAAGTATGCTAAATTTATGCCTTACCTGTTAACCGTATTTTTCTTTATCTGGTTTAACAACTTGTTGGGATTGATTCCGATTTTCCCAGGTGGTGCTAACGTAACCGGTAACATTGCCTTGACTTTTGTAATGGCATTGGGTACTATGATTATTGTTAATATCAACGGTAATAAATATTACTGGAAACACATTTTAACACCTGATGTGCCTTGGTGGTTATATCCGATTATGATTCCTGTTGAATTAATTGGTATCATTTCTAAACCTTTCGCTTTAATGATTCGTTTGTTCGCAAACATTACTGCTGGTCACATTATCGTATTAAGTTTAATTTCCTTAATATTTATTTTCGAAACGGCTTGGATTTCTCCTGTTTCAGTGGCATTCGTAATATTTATGGACGTGTTAGAATTGTTGGTGGCATTTTTACAAGCCTTTATTTTTACATTATTAACTGCCTTGTTTATTGGTATGGCAGTAGAAGAACATCATTAATAGAAAACTATTTTTTACAAATTAATATAAATTAAATTAGTTATGGTAGGTTCAATCGCGGCAATTGGTGCCGGTTTAGCAGTAATCGGTGCAGGTATCGGTATCGGTCAAGTAGGTGGTAAAGCAATGGAAGGTATTGCTCGTCAACCAGAAGCTGCATCAAAAATTCAGACTGCAATGATTATCGCTGCTGCCCTTATCGAGGGTGCTGCTTTATTCGGTGTGGTAGTTGCATTATTAGGAAACAACCCTCAGTAATTCACCTGAAAAAATTAGGTTGGGTATTTAACGATTGGTTATTTACCCAATCTTATTAAAGAGATTAAGATTAAAAAAATTAGATAAAATGGATTTAGTAACCCCAAGCATAGGATTAATTTTTTGGACTGGAATATCGTTCATCTGCTTATTGATATTACTTAGAAAATTTGCATGGAAACCTATTTTAGGTGCTATTCACGAACGTGAGCAAAGCATTGATGAGGCACTTAACAAAGCTGAATTAGCCAAACAAGAAATGGCTCGTTTAACCAGCCAAAATCAAGATTTGATGCAACAAGCTCGTGCAGAACGTGATGAGATTTTAAAGGAAGCTAAAACTTTAAAGGATGGTATTTTAAACGAAGCTAAAAAACAAGCCCAGGTTGAAGGTGCTAAACTGATCGAGAAAGCTAAAATCGAAATCGAGAACCAAAAGAAAGCAGCTTTAGCTGAAGTTAAAGACCAGGTTTCTTCATTATCATTAGAAATTGCAGAACGTGTTTTACGTACCCAATTGGATGATAAAGCAAAACAAGAAACTTTAGTAGCTAACTTGTTAAAAGACGTTGAATTAAACTAAGCGTATTGCGTAAAGCGATAGCGTACTAAACGCTAACCGCTAAACGCCAACCCAAAAGATATGTCAGAAATTAAAGTTGCAAGCAGATACGCCAAATCATTAATAGACCTAGCCGTTGAAAACAACGCGTTAGAGGTTTCTTATAATGATATGGTTTTGTTTGAGCAAGTGGTTGATGAAACCCCTGAACTAGAAGCAATATTAAAAAACCCGATTGTACCTTTAGATAAAAAGACGGGTATTTTGAACGGTATTTTTGCTGATAAAGTAAGTAAACTAACCATCTCGTTTTTCAAGATTGTTGTAAGCAAAGGCCGCTCGGCGATTTTATTTGCTACAGCAAAACAGTTTATACAACAATATAACCTAATTAAAGGTATTGTGACTGCTGATGTAACTACTGCAAGTGCTTTAAGCCCTGCAGCTAAAGAGCAGATTATTGAAATTGTAAAAAGAGAATTAAAAGCTAACCAGGTTATTGTTAACGAAAAAATTAACGAAAAACTAATTGGTGGTTTTATATTAAAAGTAGGCGATAAGCAATTTGATGCAAGTATTGCCAGCGGTTTAAGTAAACTGAAAAAGGAATTTGCGCAATAGCGTAGGGCGATAAGCGTGTAGCGGAAAACGCCATGCGCCAAACGCCAAAAAAATAGAATTGCGTAAGCGGATGGCAAATAAATGCCAAGCGCCATGCGCCAAGCAAAAACATTTACAAAAAGATATAATTAAAATTATGGTAGAGGTAAGACCAGACGAAGTATCGGCAATTATCAGACAGCAATTGGCGGGCTTCAAATCAGAAACCGAACTGGAAGAAGTTGGTACCGTGTTGCAAGTGGGCGACGGTATTGCCCGTGTTTACGGTTTAACTAAAGTTCAATCGGGAGAATTAGTTGAATTTGCAAACGGCCTACAAGGTATCGTATTAAACCTTGAAGAAGATAACGTTGGTGTGGTACTTTTAGGTGCTTCAGACGAGATCAAAGAAGGTGATACGATTAAACGTACCAAAAAAATTGCCTCTATTAAAGTTGGTGAAGGTATGCTTGGCCGCGTAGTGAACACTTTAGGTGAGCCTTTAGATGGTAAAGGTCCAATCTTAGGTGAAACTTACGAAATGCCTTTAGAGCGTAAAGCACCAGGTGTAATTTATCGTCAGCCGGTAAATGAGCCTTTACAAACTGGTATTAAAGCAATTGATGCAATGATTCCAATCGGTCGTGGTCAACGTGAGTTGGTTATTGGCGACCGTCAGATTGGTAAAACTGCCGTTTGTATCGATACTATTATCAACCAAAAAGAATTTTATGAAGCAGGCCAGCCTGTGTTCTGTATTTATGTTGCTATCGGTCAGAAAAACTCTACTGTAGCTAACATTGTACGTACATTGGAAGAAAACGGCGCTTTACCATATACAGTTGTTGTTGCTGCTTCGGCTGCAGATCCTGCTCCAATGCAGTTCTATGCACCGTTTGCAGGTGCTGCAATTGGTGAGTTTTTCCGCGATACAGGCAGACCAGCTTTAATCGTTTATGATGATTTATCTAAACAGGCTGTAGCTTACCGTGAGGTATCTTTATTACTTCGTCGTCCACCGGGCCGTGAAGCTTATCCAGGTGACGTTTTCTACTTACACAGTCGTTTATTAGAAAGAGCTGCGAAAATCAACTCTAACGATGATATCGCAAAAGCGATGAACGATTTACCTGAATCGATTAAACATATTGTTAAAGGTGGTGGTTCATTAACAGCTTTACCGATTATCGAAACTCAGGCAGGTGACGTATCAGCATATATCCCAACCAACGTAATTTCGATTACTGATGGTCAGATTTTCTTAGAGTCGAACTTGTTCAACTCAGGTATCCGTCCGGCAATTAACGTAGGTATTTCGGTATCACGTGTGGGTGGTAATGCGCAAATCAAATCGATGAAAAAAGTAGCAGGTACTTTAAAATTAGATCAGGCTCAATACCGCGAGTTAGAGGCTTTCTCTAAATTCGGTTCTGATTTAGATGCTGCAACGAAATCGGTTTTAGATAAAGGTGCACGTAACGTACAAATGTTAAAACAAGCTCAGTTTACACCTTTTACAGTTGAAAAACAAGTAGCTATTGTTTATGCAGGTACTAAAAACTTAATGCGTAGCGTACCGGTTGATAAAGTAAAAGAATTCGAAACTGAATATTTAACGCAATTGGAATTACGTCATCCAGAAACTTTAGCGGCATTAAAAGCTGGTAAATTTGACGATACCATTACAGGTGTTTTAGATACAGTAGCAAAAGAGATTTCAAGTAAATATTAATAAGATTTGAGACATGAGATTTGAGATTTGAGATTGGGCCGGAAACGTCTCACATCTTATATCTCACATCTCACATCTAAATAAAGAATGGCTAATTTAAAAGAAGTAAGAAACCGGATTGCATCGGTACAATCAACGCAGCAGATTACCAAGGCTATGAAAATGGTTTCGGCAGCTAAGTTGAAACGTGCTACCAATGCAATTATCGCTTTACGTCCTTATGCAACTAAACTGAAAGAGATTTTAGGTAATCTATCAGCAAGTTTAGAAGGGTCTTCATCGCCTTTTATACAAGAGCGTGAACCTAATAAGGTTTTAATTGTAACAGTATCATCAAACCGTGGTTTGGCTGGTGCTTTTAACATGAACGTGATTAAAGCGGCCAACAATTTAATTGCTGAGAAATATAGCGAACAGTTGAAAAACGGTAATGTAAGCATTATTTCTATCGGTAAGAAAACTCAGGATTTTTACGAAAAACGTAATTATAACGTAATTGGTAATAATAACGAAGTATACGCTGCTTTAACTTTCGAAAACGTAACCAAAATTACCGATGCGATTATGGCCGGTTTTGTTAAAGGTGAGTTCGATAAAGTGGAGGTTGTTTACAATCGTTTTAAAAATGCAGCGGTTCAGTTTATTACAACTGAGCAATTGTTGCCTTTACCAAAAGCAGAAGGAACAAAGGTTGAAAGTAAAACGACCAATGTTGATTACATTCTAGAGCCTTCGCAAGAAGAGATTGTAGGACAGTTGATCCCTAAATCAGTTAAAATTCAGTTATACAAAGCCGTTTTAGATTCTCATGCTTCTGAGCACGGTGCACGTATGACATCAATGGATAAAGCAACTGAAAACGCTGGAGAATTATTGAAAGCCTTAAAACTTTCATACAACCAGGCACGCCAGGCAGCAATTACAACTGAGTTAACTGAGATTGTGAGTGGTGCAGCAGCATTGAACGGATAATTAGTTTGCAGCTCACAGTTCTGAGTTAGCAGTATTGGTTATATAAAATACAAAACCCATTTCTTAATTGGAATGGGTTTTTTGTTGTTAATACAGTCTGTAATCCAAAATTATTATGTTTTTTATGGATTATTGAAAAAAAGAAGCAATAATCTTTGACCCCTGAATCTAAGTGAAAGGGGCAAAATTAAAATCCTCTAACTGTAAATAAGCTTATACTGAAGCAGAAACATTAGCCTTATCGTAAGCGGTAGCAGAAACTTTTCAAACAGTTAAAATTTTTATAAACACAAAGCCCGCCTCGGTTAGGAACGGGCTTTGTGTTTTATACCGATTGTTATAAATTCCCAAGTGTAGAACTAATTCCTAGTTCCCCATGTGCGCCAAGCTGAATTTTAGTATCGTTATTTACTGAGAGGATGTTATGCATAGAATCTTTTTGCCAGAACATATCATCAAAACGAAAAGCTTTTCCTTTCACAATGCCACTAATGTTTGTAAGCTGCAATAAATTTCCTGTAGCCTGTAATTTAACATAAATAGTATCAGAGAGCCCATTGGGCTTTAATACTGATCTCACTGTATTAGCAGGTAGGTTTACATAAGAATTCAGATCCAGATCGAAAGCGCTGTTGTTTTTAATTTGGTAACTGATATCCCCCGGAAGTATCCTTACTTTGATCTTACTAGTCTTGTTGTAAACGGTCAAAGTCACTTCGAAAATGCCAGAAGTCTTGTACTGATGTGCAGTTTTACTTCCTTTGGTTTCAATAGTTCCATCGCCGTAATTCCAAATATAATTGCTGCCTGCAGTTGCATCTTTTGCATTAAGCTCAATTTTTTGCGTTAAATACAATGATTTTTTGTCAATGTTAAAATCGGTTGTACTAATTTCGGTTGTGCCGATTTCTGGATTTGATTGTTTCTTGCATGCAGCAAGGAAAAATAGGGCAATAGCTATCCCTAGTAGGCTTTTAGATTTCATAATAAAATGATTTTATTTGTGTGTATTCAAAGCTAATAAATTTACTATAACTAAAAATTTAATCGATTAAATTATTCGCGATTTTTTACCCTGAATTTATTGAGACATGATTTAATGATGTTTAATGAATGCCGCATCACAGGAGTTTAATATCTTTGGGCATTAATTTCAAATCATGAAAAAACACCTGCTTATCGTTATATCGTTTCTGCTACCACTTGTTGCTGCAGCTCAAAATCCAGCGAGAGATTATACCAATGCGGTACTTTGGCAGCAAACTTCGGGCGAGTATAGAGCACTATGCTTTCAGGCTTATAACTTTGCCCGTTTATCATTAAAAGATGCTTTATGGGCAGATACCAGCAAAAAGCCAAATTGTGTGATTGTTGATATAGACGAGACGGTTTTGGACAACTCGGCTTTTCAGGGACATGAAATAAAAAAAGGACTAAGTTATATTCCCGAAGACTGGACCGAATGGACAGACCTGGCTAAAGCTGATACTGTTCCGGGGGCTTTGGCTTTTTTAAAGTTTGCCGCATCAAGGCATATCGAAACATTTTATGTAAGTAACCGCAATGAAAAGGATTATACCGCAACATTGAAAAACCTTCAAAGCTTTGGCTTTCCATATGCAGATGATGCGCATTTAGTGGTTTCGAAAGGAACATCAAATAAAGAACCGCGCCGCCAAAAAATTACTGAAACGCATAATATTCTCTTGTTATGTGGCGATAATTTAAGCGATTTCAGCAATATTTTTTATCGTGAAAATAAAAATACCTTTGAACAGGTAAACACAAATCAACACCTGTTTGGCACAAAGTATATCGTGTTGCCAAACCCAATGTACGGAGATTGGGAAAAGCCTTTGTATCAGGGAGAAAAACTTAGTGATAAGGATAAAGCGAAACAAAGATTAGAACGATTAAAAAGTTATTAAGTTTTATAATTATTCAGCAATAAGTATTACTTTTGCAGCATCATAAAAATAAACATTATGGAGAACAACGAATTAAAGCACAATACAGAAAGTATGAAAACGGCTAACCAGCCAGGAATTTATAAATTAATAATTTTTGGTGTACTGGTTTGCATGGTGGGTACTTACGCGCGTTTCGCTTACGATTCGTGGCAAGTATCTTTAGCATCCTGGATTGTTTTGTTCATCGGTGCAATTATTGCCATTAAAGGTGTATTTAAAATATTAGACGCATAAGCCAATTGCGATCAAGATATAAAGCCGGTCATGTTCATTCATGATCGGCTTTTTTGTTTATAGGCACAAATCCATCAGATTTTAAGTCCTGCAGCCCTCATTGAGGCCATTAGAATAATATTACTTTCTTTTTTGAAAAGCAAATTCAGAAGCATTTAGGTTACAGCAGTCCCGCCATTTGCTTTAGCCCTGATGAAGAATCAGGGGCTATCGCGACTGTCGGGTTTAGGATAGAAAGGTCTGCCTAAGTAATTTAAACCTGACAGGAGCGGGCACCGAACGCAGAGCGGTAAAGCGGATGGCAGGGCTTTCGGAACCGATGTACACAGTAACCTGCTTTTCAAAAAAGACACATATTAAAGACGCTAGGCAAACCTCGCAGG
>NZ_JBFTQI010000259.1:0-7218 GCF_056398925.1 Pedobacter sp. 01T416_2 | reverse complement strand
GATTATTTGAATTTATTCCCTAGTGCAATCATATCTCAAACCTTAAAAGGAAATGCAACATTAAAACTGAGTTATAACCGTCGTTTACAAAGACCTGGTCAAAACTATTTAAATCCTTTCCTTAACGATAGTAACCCAATTAACTTACAGCAGGGAAATCCATATTTAAATCCTGAATTAAGTGATAACTTAGAGTTGGGCTACAGTACCTTTATAAAAGGATCGGTAATTAATGCATCAGTGTTTTACCGCCGTACAGGAGGGATAATCGAAAGTTCACTTACTACAACTGCTGCCAATACACCATTAACCACTTACATTAATGTGGGTACTGGCCAAACTTACGGTTTCAATGTCTTTGGCTCATACAACCCTAAACCAAAATGGACTTTGATGAGTAACTTTGGATTAAATACTTATGAAGTGGATAACAAGGTAGCCAATTTTAATACGGGTACTTTTGTAAACTATAATATTTTTGCCCGTTCTGCATATGGTTTTGGTAAAGGTTATAATTTTGAATTATTCGGTGTAGTAAATTCTCCAAGAAGAACGTATCAGGGTAAAACAGATGCGATGATCTTTTATGGTGCATCATTCAAGAAAGATATCTTAAACAAAAAAGGGTCAATTGGTGTAAATACTTTGAACCCTTTCACAAAAGATCTTCACATCCAAACTGTAAATAACTCTATTACACCTACTGGAACAGTTTTTCAGAGCCAAAATATCTACTATCCGCTGCGTTCTTTTGGTGTTAACTTTAGTTATTCTTTCGGTAAACTTAAATTTACAGAAAAGAAAAAAATCAAAAACGACGATGTAAAGCAAGATCAGCAACAAGGAGGTGGCATGGGCGGTGGCGTTCAGCAGTAAAACCCAATTTAACATACATTTTAAGCCTTTTCGATTTCTTTCGGAAGGGCTTTTTTTCTTTCATGTCTCCATTTCTTTTCTGTAAAAGCGTTAAAGCTACGCTAACCAATTTTTAAGTAGTAATATTCTTGCATAATTAGCTTATAAGTCGGTTTATGCGTTTTTTGTTGATGTTTTTTGCGATATTTTGCAGGATGAAGGGTGTTTGTGTAAAATTTTGCACGAAATACAGCCTTATTGATCATGTTTTGTGCGTGTTTTTGGTGCTAAAAATGTTATATTGCATATAACTAAAATCCCCTAAACTAAACAATTGTGATATGAGAAAAATCTTTACCTCACTTTTTTTTCTTTTTATTTTACTGATTGGCCTATCCACAATGGCACAGGTAAAAACAATAACAGGAAAAATAACCGCTGTTGATGATGGAGGTCCATTACCCGGAGCAAGTGTAAAAATCAAGGGCAGTACAACAGGTACTTCCACCGATACCAATGGTAGCTTTACCATTCAGGTGCCATCAACTAACGCTGTACTGGTAATCAGTCTTATTGGGTATAAAACACAGGAAATTACTGTTGGCAGTAAAACCACAGTTAATATAGGGCTGGCTGCGGATGCACAGGAACTACAGGAAGTAACCATTTCAACCGCACTGGGAATTACCCGACAGGCTAAATCTTTAGGTTATGCTGCACAATCTGTAAAATCCGAAGACCTGAATTATAATCACCAGCCTAACTTGCTTAATGCATTACAAGGTAAGGTTGCAGGTGCAACAATTTCAAGCACTGGCGGTGGCCCGGGCCAGGGAGCAAGTATCCGGATCAGGGGAGTTAACTCTATTGACCCTAACATTTCTGGCGATCCTTTATATGTAATAGATGGAGTGCAGATTGATAACTCTACCTCTACAGTCGGGGCTAATCCCGATGGAACCGCATATGGTTCAAGAGGGGTAACCAATAGGGCTTCAGATATCAATCCAGAGGATATTGAAACCATCAATATTTTAAAGGGAGGTGCCGCTACCGCGCTTTATGGATTAAGAGGTGCAAATGGTGTTGTGGTAATTACCACTAAAAGAGGTAAGCAAAATGGCGTTAGCGTTAATTTCAACAGTAGTTACGGCTATGATGAAGTGTTGAAATCGCCGGATGTACAAACAGAATATACCCAAGGCGTGTTGGGCGTTTATACCAACCCTCCGGGCGGAATTGGACCGGCATGGGGGCCAACCATTGCCGAAGCGAAACTGATCGATCCGACTCACCCTGATCAATTGTTTAATAACTACGACCGTGCTTTTGGTAAAGGTCAGCAGGTTAAAAATTCGATTTCGGTTACCGGAGGAAGTGAAGCGATTAAATTTTTCTCTTCTGTTTCGCAGTTGTACCAAAAAGGAATGATGCCAAATACCGATAACAAAAACTTCTCGGGACGTTTAAATACAGACTTTACCATCAGTCCAAAATTTAAGGCCGCTGTAAATATGAATTTCACCAATTCTGGCGGATATAGTTATAGTGCAGACCGTTTTGGCGAAAGTTTGGCCTATTGGTCGCCGCGTTATGATGTGGCAGATTATCAGAATGCAGATGGTTCGCAAAAATACTTCGGTACCAATAATCCAATCTGGGGTACAGCAAACAACAGGCTTAAAGGTGATGTTAACCGGTTTATCGGTGGGGCAAGCCTAAGTTATGATCCCGCAAAGTGGCTTAATTTTTCTTACCGTTTAGGTGTAGATACATATAATGACAACCGTGTGCGAACTGCCCGCGGACCGATGTATGCTACTGAAGCCATGTACGATAATGCTCAGGGTTATTATGGTGAATACAATACCAAGTTTAGAACCATTAACAGCACTATCGTTGCCACACTTACCTCTAAACTAACAGATGATATTACCGGGACTTTAAGGCTTGGGCAAGAGCTTTACGACCGTAAATCGAAGGAGATCGGTACTTTGGGCAGTATCCTCGGTGTGTACAATTTCTTTAATCTGGCTAATGCAGGTGTACTTACCCCAACACAAACCCTGCGACAAAAAAGACTGATCGGTTATTTTGGAGAAGCGACTTTTGATTACAAAAATTACCTTTTCTTAACCGTAACCGGAAGAAATGACATCACTTCTACGCTGCCAAAAGCAAACAGGTCGTTTTTCTATCCTTCAGCAAGTTTAAGTTATGTGTTTTCTGATCAATTTAAGTTGCCTGCCGTCATTAATCAGGCCAAGTTGCGTTTGTCTTATGCAAGGATCGGAAAGGATGCATCTGAGTATTCTACCTTTACCGGATATTCGCCTTATACTTCGCTGCCAACCGGAACAGGTGGTTTAACCATTGCTCCAAACCTTGGTAATCCCGATATTCGTCCCGAATTTACCAATACCTACGAGGCTGGTTTAGAGATGTCGTTCTTTAAAAACCGTTTAGGATTCGATTTTACTTACTATTATTCATTAAGCAAAGATCAGATCATTCAAACGCAGATTTCTTCGGCAGTAGGTTATGTAACCAAATCAATCAATGCAGGCGATATCAGGAACAGGGGAGTTGAGTTGGTATTGAATGGTAAACCAATTGTATCAAAAGATTTCAGGTGGGATGTAAATGTTAATTTTTCGGCCAACAGAAATATGGTATTGAGTATGCCTAACGGAATATCGGAAATTGTTTACGGTGCGGCAAGAGGTTATGGCAATGCGGGAGTAACGATGAAACTGATCCAGGGACAGCCATATGGCAATATTTATGGCAGCTATTTTAACCGTTATTATGGAAGTACGCCAGAAGATCCGATTGTACTGGATAAAGATCTTCCATTGCTGATTGGAGCAAACGGATTCCCGAGCATTTCAGGCGGCAAGCAAAAATTACTGGGTAATTCGCAGCCAAACTATATCATTGGTATGGGCAATACTTTCAAATACAAAAATTTCAGTTTAAATGTATTGTTTGATGCGCGTTTAGGATTTGAGAAATACAACTGGTTAGAAGATTTTTATTCGGCCTTTGGATTGCCTGATTATACAGCAGATAGAAGAACAGTACGGGTGTTTGACGGCCTTTTGGCCAATGGACAACCAAACGCCAAGCCTGTTTACATGGGGCAGCGGATCGGACCGGACGGGGTTGATTATGGCGAAGGGTATTACCGCATTTACTACCGAAACGTTTCTGAGCCTTTTGTAAGCGATGCCTCATGGGTACGTTTACGTTCTGCAAGTTTAACGTATAATTTACCGGAGAACTGGTTGCCTGCAAAATCAATCAAAAATGCTTCACTATCCGTTACCGGAAATAATTTATGGTTATGGACGAAATATTATGGTGTAGATCCAGAATCGAGTTCTTTCGATTCGGGTAGTAATAATGATGGCTCTGCCGGATTTACGTATCCATCTGCCCRTACAATTATGTTTACACTTAATGTTGGTTTTTAAATAGAATTACGATGCAAAAGATTATAAAATATACATGGTGCGCAGCTTTAATTGCAACACTAGGTTTGCAGAGTTGTAAAGACGATTATTTTGATAAATTGTCTGATAATCCTAATCAGGTTCCAACGCCAACACTCAATGCATTGTTGGCAACGTCAACTTACAAAATCGGAAATAACAATTTCCTTGTCGGAAGCATTGTTGCCCCCTATGTGCAATATACCGCCAATCCTTCAGCCAATGCGGCCGGAGATACCTACCAGGCAATTGATTTTACTACCACCTGGGATGCGCTTTATTTTGCCATGGCCGATGCTAACGAAATGAAAAAACTGGCAGTTGCACAAAGCTCCAGCGAGTATAAAGGTGTAGCCGATGTGATTATTGCCTATAACCTTACCTTGGTAAATGATTTATGGGGAGATGCTCCGTTTTCGCAAGCTTTCGACATTAACAACCTTAAGCCAAAATATGATAAACAACAGGAGGTATATAACCAAGCCATAGTACTATTGGATGAAGCCATTGTTGAACTTGCCAAAACCAATGCAACAGTTAAACTGGCCCCTACAAGCGATTTAATTTATGGGAAAACTCCTGCCACTGAAAGGGCAAACTGGTTGAAAATGGCTTATGGTTTAAAAGCCAGATTATTGAACAAAATAAGTAAAACAAGTTCTTATAATCCTACAGCAGTATTGGAAGCACTGAGTAATTCCTTTACGGCAAATGCGGATGATGCCGGAATGGCTACTTTTAAAGAACGTAACCCATGGGCCAATGTGGCACTATCCAATTCGCAACAATCGCTTGGTGGATGGCTTTCTGAACAGTTGATCGATGCGCTAAAAGGTACAACTTTTCCAGGTGTGGTAGATCCGCGCTTGGAAAAGATAACTGATAAAACGGTGAATAATACTTACATCGGAACCGTAAATGGGGCAGGTAACAGATTGCCTGGTGCAAACACCACAAAAGATGAGTGTTATATTTCTAGTAACTCTCCATGGACCAGCAATACTGCTCCAATACTTATTGTTACTTATGCTGAGCTGAAATTTATCGAAGCTGAAGCTTATTTTGATACCGATAAAACGAAAGCCTATGCAGCTTATTTGGCTGGTATTAGTGCTAATATGGATAAACTTTTGGTTTCGACAACTGCAAGAGATGCTTATCTGGCCAATCCTGTTGTTAATGTTGGTGCTGCGGCTTTAACAAAAGATCTTATTTTTAAAGAGAAATACATTGCAACCTATTTAAATCCTGAGGCCTGGAATGACGCCCGCCGTTTCGATTACAAGTACAAGGATTTCGGTATGCCGGCCAACGCTGCGCTTCCAACCTTTATCCGTCGTTTGGATTATCCACAGGGCGAACGCAGTAAAAACGGGGCAAATGTTCCGGCAGATGTGGCAAGAACAACCAAACTGTGGTGGGATCAGTAACATTCTTATAAAAAACAATAATCAGAGTCCTAACTGCACATCGGTTAGGGCTTTTTTTTATAATTTATCCGCTCAATATCAAGTAATGAAAAAATCGCTGCTTATACTGCTCATACTAATATCTGCCGCTAAAATTTTTGCACAGAACTTTACACTGAAATCAGTTTTAAGTTATCCTTTCCCCACACAATTGGTAGCCTCGCCCGTTGGCTCTAAAATAGCTTGGGCCGCAAATGAACAGGGAAAAAGAAACATTTATACTGCTGAAGCGCCTGATTATAAAGCAATAAAAAATACAGATTATAATGATGATGATGGGCAAGAATTAACCAGTTTATCTATTTCTGCAAATGGCAAATGGATTGTATTTGTACGTGGCGGCGATCATGGTGGAAGAGATGGCGGACCGGTTAACGCAAATTCATCTCCAATTGCACCAAAAATACAGGTGTTTGCTGTGCCTTTTGGCGGTGGAAAAGTTATTGCAATAGGTGAAGGCGATAATCCCATTATTTCACCAAACAGTGAACAGGTGCTGTTTAGCAAAGCAGGTCAGGTGATGGTTGCCCCGATTGATGGATCGTTTCCGGCAAAAAACCTGTTTTACGCAAAAGGCATCAACTCAGGTTACAAATGGTCGCCGGATGGGAAGAAGATTGTGTTTGTTTCCAACCGCACAGATCATTCTTTTATAGGTATTTATACCGATCAGCAAACGGCGATACAGTGGTTATCACAATCTTTTTCTAAAGATAATGCACCGGTTTGGTCACCAGACGGCAATGCGATTGCTTTTATCCGCACAGCAGGAACAGGTATAGAAACGGATTCGGTTTTAACGCGAAAACATCAGCCCTGGGCTATCTGGACGGTTAACGTAAATTCTGGAGAAGGAAAACAGATCTGGAAAGCTCCCGAAACGATCAGGGGTTCTTATCCTTCAATTGATGGTGGTGCCAATTTGCAATGGGCCGATGGTAAGATAATATTCACTTCATATGAGGACGGTTGGCCGCACTTGTATACTATTAATCCTGATGGATCAGGCCGTTTATTGCTTACCCCGGGTAATTTTGCTGTTGAAAACGTTAAACTGAGCAACGATAAAAAGACATTGGTTTTTGCAGCAAACACAGGTAACGAAGCAGATGATTTAGATAGGAGGCATATTTACAAAGTAGCAGTAAATAAGGCAAACGTGGAGGCATTGAGTTTTGGCAAAGGTATTGAAGCCTATCCTGTAATTTCGGGAGATAACCGTACTTTTTTCTGTTTAAGTTCTACAGCAGAACGGCCGCTTTTACCAGCTGTGTTAAATGATAAAAAGGCAGTTAAACTCATCGGCGAATCACTTATTCCTAACGATTTTCCCATCAAAGAAATGGTAATTCCAAAACATGTAAATTTTAAGGCACCCGATGGCCATACTGTATATGGAC
>NZ_JBFTQI010000258.1:0-7235 GCF_056398925.1 Pedobacter sp. 01T416_2 | reverse complement strand
TCTGACTGATTTTCTTCCAAAATCTATCGAGTTCCTTTTGTCTTGCTTTGCCTTCTTTTTTGCCATTTTCTTTCCATTCTTTTACGCAAGCTCCTTTGTCAATAATTAATTTAACATAATCTAATTTATCCTTTTTCATTTGGCCTATTTCCCAAAGAGCCAAGGCACAAGATGTRACATAGATTTCATTGTCGAAGTCGTCGAAGTATTCARCTTGAATTAGTGGAAATTCCTTTTTTATAATGTCGAGGTCCGCTCCGCTGTCATACAAATCCATAATTCCCCAATATGTATCGTGAGCTGTGTCTCCGTCAATTATTTTAACGCCGTCTGTTGCCATTAGTCTCTGTCTTTAAGGTTTTCCATAACTATTTTCTGCAACCAATAAAAATTCTTGGTGCAAAGCTAAAACCTGTTCAATTATAGATTGTTGCTCATCATTTATGATAAAATGATCGGCCATTTTTGTCTTTTCTTCGTCGCTTAACTGTTTATCCATACGTGCCTTCACTTGCGTTTCAGTAACACCATCGCGTTGCATTAAACGCTTTAATTTAACTTCGTAAGGGGCGGTAACCAAAATTGTAGTATCGCACAATTTATAAGAGCCGCTTTCGAACAGTATTGCTGCTTCTTTTAAAGTATAAGGAACTGTTGAAGGAATGGTTTCTTCCCAGGCATCAAATGCCCTAAAAACTGCCGGATGAACCAATGCATTTAATTTTGCAAGCGCTTCCTCGTTATTAAAAACAATGCCAGCGATATGCTTGTTATTTAGGCTTCCATCTTCGAAATAACTTTCTTTCCCGAAAGTAGATTTAATTCCCTCCACCAACAAAACATCTTTGCACATGATTTCTTTAGCAACAGTATCGGCGTAAAACACAGGGATCCCCAACACTTCGAAAACCTTACAAACCGTTGTTTTACCACTGCCTATCCCGCCTGTTATACCTACTTTATACATTATTTTTCTACAATAAAATCTATTTTGGAAGGCATTACGCTTACCAGTTTACAATAATCAGGAAACTCGGTTATCCTCACTGTAAACTGACGATGCTTTAAAATTTGCCATTCGTCTACATCAATGGTAGCGGTAATAAAACTTTCGTCAACCTGATCGTAATTACTTAACGCGACTAAGAAGGTAACTTTAACTTTTTTAGGATATAGTTTAAGATTGTTATAATTCCTATTGTTTGTAATTTTTAACGGTACTTCGATAGTCTTCTCCGTAAACTCATCAACAGGTAATCTAACCTCTACAGACGAAGGATAAATGCTTACATTTTTATGGATACTGTGCTGTAAGGCAATCCTGGTCGTGCTACTGCTTTGTATTTTATCCTGCTTAAGTGTATCTGTAGGCCAGAACTTTATTTTGGCTAGCTCCTCTACAGGGCCCGCCACTTTAACATATTTCGGGTTAAGAATAACCTCACTAGAAATGCCATATTGCTTTTCAAAGCTCAGTTTATCGATCAGTTTTACAGGAACTTTTTTCACTACACGTTTGGTGAAATCGAAATACAGGGTATCGGGTTTAACAGAAATTACCTTTTGTGTACTTTCTAACTGTCTGTTGATATTGAAAAGCTGATCGGAAAAAACAATAAAATCTTTGGTATTGAGCTGACTTAAATTAACAGAAACAGAGGGTGGACTRATCCTTAAACGGGCAAACAGCAATTGCCAGCCAGTGCCTTCTACCTGTAAATCTATCGTATCAGACTGTAAGGGATAAAATGCTCTTTTGGTAGGTGTGTTTTTAAAAACCAAAACGGTTTTTGCTACATAAATATATTTGTTGTTTAATGCCATAAAAAGCCATGCAGTTATGGCCAGCAGCAAGCAGGCCAATAAGCTAAACACACGTCTTTTTTCAATCTTCGTTAACCTAATGAAGGGCATAATAATAAATTAAATATTAGCTGTAAGCTGGAAAAATATTATCCAAAATGCATTTAATCAAATGTAGTAAAACAAAAACAGTCCCGAAAATTTTCGGGACTGCGCTTAAATTTTATTAATTTATTAGGCTTTAGGCGCTACAACTGCTTTGGTTGCATCTAAAGAAACTGCTGATTTATCGAAACGGATCTTTACACCGCCTTCAACCTCGATTAAAAAAGTTGTTTCATTCATATCGGCAATACGACCGTGAATACCTGCGGTAGTTACGATTTTATCCCCTTTTTTCAATTCTGCAACCAATTTTTTATGGTCTTTAGCTTTTTTAACTTGCGGACGGATCATGAAAAAGTAGAAAACTACCATGATTAGTACCATTGGTACGATTGTAGTTAGCGTGTTACTACCACCTGCTGCTGCCTGTAATATTACTGTTGATGTCATTTCTTATTTATTTGTGTTTTTTGTGAATAGTTGGTTATTTATGTGCAATTGCCATAAACAATCGAACCAATTTATTTTTTAGCAAGTACCTCTCCTACCAAATGAACAGTGCTTACCGTTGGATTTGCATTTGACGTTACGGTTACTACCTTATCTTGCATGCCCATTTTACCTTCGCTATTAAAAACTACGCTAATTACCCCTTCCTTACCAGGCAAAATAGGCTCACCAGGTACCTGAGGAACGGTACAACCACAAGTTGCTGTCGCATTTGAAACAATCAGTGGACTTTTACCTGTATTTTTAAGTTTGAAATCGTGCTTAACTTTCTCACCTTGTGTTATTTTACCGAAATCGAAAATATCTCGTTCGAAAACAATAACAGGCGCATCTGCCGGAGCAACTTTAGCTGTTTTTGAAGTATCATTGCCAACCGAAACAGCTGTCGCGGTTTCGCTGGTTTGATTATTTGCATTACGACATGCTGCAAATGAAAGCGCAGCAATAGCCAAGATAAATGTTCTTTTCATTTTTAATCTTCGATTAATCCGCGGCCAATCTTTTTAATGGTATTGTTTTTCTTAAGATCGCCTAAAATTTTGTCTAAAATACCGTTAATAAACGAATTACTCTTCGGTGTACTGTAATCTTTTGATAACTCTAAATATTCGTTGATGGTTACTTTAACCGGAATAGATTGAAAGTTTAACAATTCGCAAATGGCCATTTTCATTAAAATTGTATCCATTAATGCAATACGCTCCGATTCCCAGTTTTTGGTTCTATCGGCAATCATTTCCTGATATTTTGCATCGTTCTGCAAAGTATGCACAAAAAGATCCTGAACAAATTTGCTATCTTCAACCCAATCTGCACTAATTTCGGTCAGTTTGTTTTTAAAAGGATCTTCGAAAGTAAAGTTTTTCAAGGTTTTGGCCACCATACCTTTCATCACTTCGTGATCTACCTGCCAGTTGATAAATTTCTCTTCGAAAACCTGCAAAATGGCCTGGTTTTTTAAGATGATTTTCCTGAAAATGTATTTAATAATATCCTTTGATGATTCTAAACTTTCGTTTGGATCAGCAAGATAATCGGCATATTCTTTTGATGCTTTTAAGGAATTGTAAACTGTTTTACGGATTTCCGGATCGAAACCCCAATCTACCTTGTATTTTTTAACCGCAGAAACGTATTCGGGATTCTGCTGCATTAAAACGCTAAACTTATTGTGCAGCAATTTCATGTTGGGATTAATATCCTCTGCGGTTTTAATAAACTTATTTGCGCGCTCTGCGGCGTCGTTAGCAGTAAATTCGGTAACTTCTACCATTAAAGATAACATCCAGATGTACATTTCGTACACGCTATCGATGCTCTGCATTAAAGTTTTCAAATCACCTTTAATGTCTTTTTTGTCTGCCATGTGCCAAGCAAAAATATTTTGCAAAGCTTTGATTCTTAAGTGCCTTCTGTTTAACATGAATGTAAGAACGAGTGCGGTTTTTTAAAACCTGTTTTAATAATTATGATTTAATATGACGATTTAATTTTTTTAACATCTGCAATCCGTTTCTCGGCAATGCGATTGGCTGCAATATTTGTTGATATATTTTCGGTTTTGCTTAACTTAATCACACTTCTTGTAGCATCGTAAATATTCTCTGTAAGCTGTACGGTGCGTTTTTTACCAAAACCCGTTAACTCAGAATAACAAGAAATTAATCCACCAGCATTAATTAAATAATCAGGTGCAAATAAAATCCCTTTCTTCAAAAGTAATTCGCTGTCTAAAACCTCATCTTTTAACTGATTGTTTGCTGAACCTGCAATAATTGCAAACTTCATTTTTTCGATGGTTTTGTTGTTAACGGTAGCACCCATTGCACATGGAGCATAAACATCGGCATCTGTTGTAAAAATTTTATCGGCTTCGATCGGTTTTGCTTTATATTTCCGGGCAACGTAAGTTAGTTGTTCCTGGTTAATATCGCTGATCAAAACTTCGGCGTTTTCTTTTCTTAACAGTGCAACCAAATGCTCGCCAACATTTCCGATGCCTTGTACTACAATGGTTCTACCAGCAAGCATATCCGTACCGAAAACCTCTTTAACACTGGCTTTAATGCCTAAATAAACACCTTGCGCAGTAAAAGGAGCCGGATTACCAGCACCACCAATTGATTCGGGAACGCCAGTAACATAATTGGTTTCCATACGGATATATTCCATATCACGTGTATTGGTACCCATTTCTTCTGCCGTAATGAATTCGCCATTTAGGTTTTTAATAAACCTACCGTAGCTACGCATTAAAGTTTCTGTTTTATCTTTCCTGGAATCGCCGATAATTACGCCTTTTCCWCCACCCAGATTCAATCCAGTTATCGCTGCCTTGTAAGTCATTCCGCGCGATAAACGCAGTGCATCTTCTAAAGCTTCGCCTTCTGTACTATAACTCCACATACGTGTTCCGCCTAAAGCAGGGCCCAATGTAGTATCGTGTATAGCAATAATTGCTTTTAAACCTGTATCTGGATCGTTGCAAAAAACCAACTTTTTATGGCCATAGACACTTAATTGATCTAAAATTGAAAAATCTGACGGAGAATTTGCTGGCATATTGAACGTTCGGCTAACCTGCTGCAAAATTAAAATAAAAAACCATTATTACACGTATTTAACGAAACTATAACAAAATTAATTCGATTGCAGCTAAATTAATAAACCTTTGAGATTTTTAAAACGTTATAGGATTATAATAAATTGATTAAAAAAACGCGGTTAAATTCACTAATGTTTGGTTCGTGAGGACACGAACAAGGCGTAAGAAGCGAATGAGCTAAACATCCAATGCTTTTCAGTTTCTATAATTAAACTGACAACAGATTTCGTTTAACCAAGCCCTACTGCCATAGTTAAATAAACCTGATAGCAATGCAAAGCCCGATCCTTCAATCGGCTTGAAATGGATAGCAGGGCTACTATAACGATGAAAGGCAGAACCGCTCGTTTTCAAAAAGCAAACATATTTGAAAGCAAGCCCTACAAATAACATTTTGCGCCAACAATGTCATTAATTTTTAAAGCTTAGACCAGAATAGATAAATATGCATCATGAAATAACAAAATTAGCTAAGTTTGTATGGAATGAAACATTTAAGCCGATTAAACAAATACTTTCTTAAATACAAATGGTGGATTATACCCGGAAGTATTTTCGTGGTAATTTCTAATATTTTTGGTGTAGTGCCAGCCCAGGTAATTGGTTATGCAGTTGACCTGATTACCGAAAACATTCAGGTATTTAATCTCTTTTACGGTTTCGATCGCCAGGCTATAATTTACGATATATTTAGCAGCAATCTTCTGTTTTTCGGCTTGTTAGTTATTGCTCTTTATTTATTGCGTGGATTGTTCCTATTCTTTATGCGCCAAACTATTATTTTAATGTCGCGGCATATAGAGTTCGATATGAAAAACGATATTTACCAACATTACCAGGAGCTTAGCCTGGGTTTTTACCGCCGGAATAACACAGGCGACTTAATGAACCGTGCCACAGAAGATGTTAACCGGGTAAGGATGTACGTTGGTCCGGCGATTATGTACACGATTAATACTTTTGTGTTATCGGTACTAATTATCTGGTCGATGTTTGATGTAAATGCAAAACTAGCCATTTATTGCTTATTACCCCTCCCTTTTCTGGTGGTGATTATATACTATGTAAATACTTTGATCTTTAAAAAAAGCGGGAAGATACAGGAACGTTTGTCAGATCTTTCGAGTTTTGTGCAGGAGCGTTTTTCGGGGATCCGGATCATTAAATCATATGTTCGTGAAGATTATACCAGAAACATGTTCTCCATCCAGAGCAACGATTATAAAAAAGATTCGATGAGCCTGGTTAAAGTATCGGCCTTGTTTTACCCTACTATGCTTTTATTAATTGGCCTGAGTACCATTTTAACCATATACATTGGCGGTATCCAGGTGATGAATGGCAGTATCACCGCAGGGAATATTGCTGAATTTATCATTTACATCAACCAGTTAACCTTTCCGGTAACCATGCTGGGCTGGGTTACTTCTTTAATCCAGCGGGCTGCCGCATCGCAAAAAAGGATAAATGAATTTTTGGATATCCCATCTGATATCCAATCGAAAGAAACTGCTGAAATTGAGCTAAATGGCAATATCAAGTTCGACCAGGTAAGTTTTACCTACCCAGATACAGGGATTGAAGCCTTAAAAGATGTGAGTTTTGAGATTAATAGTGGCGAATTTGTAGCCATAATCGGAAAAACGGGCTCCGGAAAATCGACATTGGCCAATCTGATTATGCGCATGTACGATGTAGAAAATGGTGCTATTGATATTGATGGAAAAAATATTAAAGCCTTAAATCTAAAAGATTACCGTAGTCAGATTGGCTTTGTACCACAAGAGGTTTTCTTATTTTCTGATACGATAAAGCATAATATTGCCTTTGGTTTAGACCAGGTTACGGATGAAGAGGTGCATACTGCTGCTAAAAACGCCTCGGTTTACACCAATATTATCGATTTTGAAGAAAAATTCGAAACCATGCTGGGCGAACGTGGAATAACCCTCTCTGGAGGTCAAAAACAACGCGTTTCTATCGCCAGAGCATTGATTAAATCACCTAAGATTTTAATATTCGATGATTGTCTTTCGGCGGTTGACACTAAAACCGAGGAGGAAATACTACAAAATCTTGGTAAAATTATGGATGGAAAAACAAGTATTTTAATTGCCCACAGGATTTCTACCATTAAAAATGCGGATAAGATTTTGGTGCTGGATAATGGCAAAATCATTGAACAAGGCACACACAATGAATTACTTAGTTT
>NZ_JBFTQI010000257.1:0-7258 GCF_056398925.1 Pedobacter sp. 01T416_2 | reverse complement strand
GAATAAATCTAAAATCCTTTTTTGGATTTGAAAAAAAGAATGCTACATTTGCAATCCCAAAAGAGGGTGCCATAGCTCAGTCGGTAGAGCAAAGGACTGAAAATCCTTGTGTCCCTGGTTCGAATCCAGGTGGCACCACTTCTAAAAGCCTTACAGAAATGTAAGGCTTTTATTTTTTAAAGTAATTTTAAAAAGAAGAAACTGTTATCTTCTTTTTTGAAAACATATTCTTTCCAAAAAAAATCATCATCCATCGTGCACGATGAATCAAGAAAATCATCTTCGTCCCAATTTGAAATGGTCTTTAGATTATTTATGATTAAATCGCTGTAGAAAAAGGAGAAATCATGTTCATCATTCTTAAAATACACCCACTCATAAAATTGCCTATCCTCCATGTTTAGCAAATAATACCTTAATCGCCATTTATTCTGATAATCGGCTACAAGTGCACAAAAAATAACCTGTTTTTTATGCACAGGAAAAATCATAGGATAGTTAATTCTTAACGGGCATAGTTCTGTATATTCTGATGGAAAAGTTATTCGAATCTCTTCAAAAAATGGTTTAATAAACTCTTCGTCGCAATAATTTGCAAAAGCTCTGTTTATTTTTTCTTTTTTTTCCTGCTTTAAAATGGCTACTAAGTAGGGTGAATCTTTAAATTCTTCGAACTGTATATCTCTTAAGGTAACCGTTTTGCCTAGTACATCATGCTGGAGAGGTACGTTCGGAAGAAACAAGCAATCATGCCAAAAATTGGCATTGTTACACGGTTTTTGAATATCATCTCTAACTTCAATTTCATCTTTCTGATTACCATAAAAGGTAAGGCTTTTTAAAATAAACCACTCGCCTTCAAAGAACATGCCCGTAAAGGAAACCGAAAAATAGGTATATACTTTTTCATCAATAAGCTCACGGGTTGATTTGCTTTGCCAGGAATCAGGAGTAATGAAATTTTTTGCCTGTTTAAAATCATAGAACAATGAGGTATAACCATGAAATAGATCATGATGATATTCAAAATCGTCATAATCTATTTCCGATATTTTTGTTAAAGTTGCAGCATAAAATTTGTTGTGTTCTTTATTAAAGACGCCTCCAAAATAACCTTTTAGCAGTGGTTTTTCTACTCTTGGCCATAATATTGACCGTAATTCTTCAGAATCTGAGAAATTCATATTGTCGATTTTGCATAAATCTATCAGTTTGAATTTTTTAAACCAAATATTACTCGGGGTCTACTACCAAGGGTAAGTCAGAGGAATAGTTCGAGATTGCGGCATTCTTGTGAAATTTTATAGTAAATGTTATACCCGTTTGGGAATCATTTCTAAGTTTTGGCTGTCTTTTGTTCCCGATCGGGCATGATTTTTTGATCTGATATTCCGTTTACAAAAAAAAGCCTCCGTTTTATCCAGAGGCCCATCGATTTTTATGTCTCCACATGATATTCACTTCTTTTTTCGGCTATTTCTTTAACTTTATCTAAAGCTTTTGGCCAGGTTTTTTCGAAATAATCAAGCCATTCTTTGATAATGTCCATATCTACAATAAGCTCTGTTTTGCCGTCTTCTTCTTCGAGGGTATAATTTTCGAACGATTCCCCCCAATTGTGCAGGGTTTCTTTTCCGTCTTTTATTTCGCCCAGGTGTTTGATAGACATATACCGGTTAGGGATATTATCCTGAATTACAGCTACCATTCCATCCCCGTTATTACCCAGAAACAGGGCCTTACTTCCTTTTTTCCAATCGGTTTCTACACGCGATCCTTCCATAAAAACAGCTGTCCACATGGGGTAGGTTTCTACGCCAAACAGCGTATTCCAAACTTTTTCTGCTGGGGCGTTAATTGTGGTTTTAAATTCGATCTTTTCCATGGTTCCTGGTTTTTAAATCAGATAATTTAGTATAACAAATTTGCGGCGGAATTGATTGACTTAAGCGGTGCAAAGGCGACAATTTATGGGGGCATAAGGACTAACATTGCGACACCGGTTTGGTAGATCTTGTTAAAATTTGCTAAATATTTCAGTAAAAAGTAATATAATCGGTAGATTTACGTAATTCACTGATACATATGCTTAACAGCACAATATTTTGAATTAAATTTAGTTTGTTGGTAAATAAAGTTTCTTTCTGAACAAATAACCATTGCCCCAGTAAATATATAAGATAATGTTACAATAATTTCCATGAGAAATAAGAGATTCCTTTACCTGGTTACACTAGGTTTTTTAAGCTTTGGGGCCATTACCGGCTGCAAAAAGAGCAGTCCTGCGCCCGATGAGCCTATAACCCCACCAGTTGTTACTACGCCTACCGGAACGCGGGATGAATTGACTAAAGATTCTATCTTTTTATACGGTAAAGAACTTTATTATTGGAACACTTCGCTACCAACTTATGAAGTGTTTAATCCGCGCGGATTTAGTTCGAATGAAGCTGAGTTATACGCTATGACACAATATTCTTTAGATCCGGCAACAGGAAAACCATATGAATATGTCAGCACTTCCACCACCGAACCTAAATATTCGTTCTTCGACTATACGGCAGCTACAACAGGTAAAACAGGAGCGCTTAAAGCAGATGTAAATGGCTCTGCCAATGATTACGGTTTTTCTGTTCAATATAATTATAATAGCTTTACAGACTTAAGGGTAAAATATGTTTATCCCAGCTCACCGGCAGCACAGCAGGGTTTAACACGTGGCTGCAGGATAACCAGTGTAAATGGAAGAACAGATCTGACCTATCCTGGAGCACTTAATTTTTTAAATAGTGCCATTTTTGGTACGAATGCCACGGTGACTTTGGCTTTCAATGATATGAGCGGCAACCCCAAAACAGCTGTTATATCTAGTAGCCTATATACTGTTAATCCGATATTATTTACCAATGTTTATACAGTTGGCACTAAAAAAGTTGGTTACATTGTATTTAATAGTTTCACCAATAATGCTTCTACAGCAATAAGTACAGTTTTTTCTAATTTTGCTACCCAGGGAGTAAGTGAATTGGTTATTGATTTACGTTATAACGGTGGTGGTTATGTTTCAACAGCTACCCAGATTATTAATTTAGTAGCACCGGCAGGAGAAAACGGCAATACGATGTTTACTTCTTATTACAATAACTACCTACAATCGATCACCACAGCTCAGCGCAAAGCCTCGGTTTTGGCACACCAACCGCTGTTAGATGATGCTGGTAAATTACAGACTTTTACAACAGGTGTAAACGGAAAGTATGCCACTTATGCCGATTTAAATTATTCGCCTACAGCTACCGATAATATAGAGAAATTTGCAAAATCAGGTAGTTTAGCATTAAACAGAGTTTATTTTATAGTAACTGGATCAACAGCCTCGGCAAGCGAGTTAACCATTAACAGTTTAAAGCCTGTAATGGATGTAAAACTGATTGGTAGAACAACTTATGGTAAACCTGTTGGTTTCTTCCTGATTAGAATAGATAAGGTGGATATGTATATTCCAGAATTTGAAACCAAAAATAAACTTGGCGTTGGTGGCTACTATTCTGGCCTTACAGTTGATAAAGAATCAGCAGAGGATTTAAGTAAGGCATGGGGCGATGAAACGGAGACTTTGTTGGCTTATGCATTATTGTATGCAAAGAACGGGAATTTTGTAACTACAGCTGCAAAAACGGCTAGTTTAAGTACAACGACAACGGCTGTTCCAAAACTATCAGTAGCAGAACTGAGAGTCTTAGATGAAAAGTTAGATCCAAAAGGATTTAAGGGGATGGTAATGACGCCTGATAAGAAATTTTAATAAAAGCTTTTCAATAAAAATGCCCGCTTAACATATTTAATTAAGCGGGCATTTTTATTTATGGTGGTATTTACAATAATATTTTACTACTGATATCTTTATTGATGGTAATGTAACCTGGATATTTAACAGGTGTATTGCCCAGCATAAAGGTCGGTTTTATTTTAATGGTTAATAAACCTAATTTTTCATCTTTTGAAGCTGATCCTTTCTGAGCAGCCTTGATAATATCGTTAAAAACATTGCCGTTAGATACTAACCCGTAAATGTTGCTTACCAGTTGTACCGGAACAGTAACTGTTTGACCTTGAGCAATGCTCACATTTTGATTAACAATGCCTTCTGCCAAATCGGTATTATTAACCAATATCTTATATTCAAACTGGTTTATGGCCGCTAAATTGCTTGATGGGTTGGTTATTTCTAAATTCAGATTAGCTTTTAAAGGAATGTCTTTTCTTAACAACCCCAATGCAACCCCAGGCAAACTGGTTAAGCTAAAACTTTGCTGGTCCATTAACTTTTTAACATCTGTACCTGCAATCGATACCTGTTGTACGCCTGTAATTTTATAGGTGCAGTCTTCCAGGGCTTTTATCTGCTGTGCCTGTCTGTTTATTCCACAGCCAAAAAGGCCAACAGTTAAAAGGCATACTAATAATCTTTGTTTCATTTTATGTGTGTTAAGTGATAGCATAAGTATCCAAAAATTTGGATATTTATGTACTGCAAACATAACGCCAAAATAATAAATCTATTTTAGATAGGTTAATTGCTTAAGCGGTTAATTGTTTAAACCGGTTAACTAAAGATCAAATAAGAACAATTTAACAATCTATCAATTTAAACAATTAACCTAAACCATTAACTTTACAAAAAAACAAAAGACATGGCCATTACCATCCGTAGGATAACTGCACAGGATAATACTGCAACAGCTGAAATGATCAGGACTGTTTTAAGAGAATTTAAAATAGACAAGCCGGGCACGGTTTACACCGATCCTACAACCGATGAGCTCTCTACAGTTTTCGAACACCCCCAATCGGCTTATTGGTTAGCTGAAGAAGATGGGCTTATTGTTGGCGGTTGTGGTATTTACCCGACCGAAGGCTTGCCAGATGGTTGTGTTGAGCTGGTTAAATTGTACACCTCGGCATCTTCGCGCGGAAAAGGGATTGGCAAAATGCTCATGGAGAAAAGTATAGAGTCGGCGCAGCACTTTGGTTATAATGAGATTTACCTTGAATCGTTTCCCGATCTTAAAAGGGCAATTGAGATGTACGAAAAGGCAGGATTTAAAAAAATCGCAGCTCCATTGGGTAATTCAGGCCATTTTGCCTGTAATGTTTGGATGCTACTGATCTTATAATTGGTTAATTGTTCAAACTGATTAATCGGTTAACTGTTGAAATCGAGAAATACAGCTCAAGTTGAAACTGGTTAATTGTTGGAATTGATAAATCAAGCTCAATTAACCAGTTAACCGATTTATACAGTTAACCCTTTAATCTTAATTTTTGCCGACTCTGCTTTCCTCATCGCTTGTTCCGGTTTGCCTGCTGCGGGCAGTTTTGATTTTCATGTTCCCGAATTTATAGGTGAAACTTAAGTTTATCCTACGGCTTTCCCATTCGTTCTGCCAATAGGTTTTAATGTTATTGTACGCCAGATTGGCTCTGAATTTACTGGTATTAAAGATATCGTTTACTTTTAAGGCCAACGTTGCATTTTTGTTCCAGAATGACTTTTTAGCGCCAACATTGAGCTGATAATTTCCTAAACTGCGGAATAAACCAGAAATAGAAGGAGAATCGTAATAACCATACACCGTTAAACTGTAGTTTTTGGGCAAAGTGATGGTATTATCCGACATAACAGACCAGTTCCACGAGAAAGCATTATAGCCATTTCCCTGTACTGCCGATGTGGTTCGGTTATAACCAACAGAAACTTCTGTACTGTTGTTCCACCATTTGGTTACATCAAAAGGACTTCCGGTGGCCATATAAAAATTTGTTGTACGGTTCAGGTTTTCTGGCCGGGAGATACTTTCTTTTGTGCTATTGTCCTGATAAATCACTTCCCACATCGCGCCATTACTTACCGAATAACTCAACGTTAGTACCCTGAAATTTTTAATCGAGTAATTAAATTCAAAACTATTGGCGTAAGATGGCTGTAATAATGGGTTTCCCTGTATGGCAGTATAGGGGTCGGTATAAAAGGTAAAGGGATTTAAACTGCTGTATGATGGCCTGTTAATACTTTTTCGGTAGGCTGCCGTTACAAGGTTGTTCGAATCCAGTTTTAAAGAGATAAATAGCGTTGGGAAAAGTTTCCAGTATTTCCTGTCAATCAGCGTATTGGTGCCCGATGAACTGCCATTGCCCAAAGTCTGTTCTGCACGTAAACCTGCTTTGATCTGTAGGTTTTTGAAGCTCTGATCTAAAGAAAGATAACCTGCATTGATGTTTTCATTGTATAAAAAGGCGTTGGTTCGGCGCGGATCGTTAATCCAGCCAGCGGTTTTTAGCGAATCGAAACGTACATCGCTCTGCGATTTTACCCAGCTGCTTTTCCAGCCAGTTTCCATTTTTAATGTTTTTGAAAAATTTAAGCTATAATCGGCCTTAATGGAATAAATAGAAACGTTGCCCATACCTTTATTACGTAAATCGATTGGATTGCCGATCAGCTGATCACTGGCATCGAGGTAATTATTGGTAAAGGTTTCATTCTTGCTGTTGTCGTATTGAACATAATCGGCATCAAAACCCAGTTCACCGCCCAATGTATCTATTTTGAAACGGTAGTTTAAGTTAAGTGCATGGTTTTTTTCGGTATTACTTTGCGGATTAAACATCGATGTTCCGCCCATTTTTATACCCGCTGCATTATAATTTACCGAATTGCTGTTTACCTTGGTTTCTTCAGGTGCGGTAAAGCCTTTTACCATTAAGCCTAAGGTATGTTTCTCATTGATAAAATAATCARCACCGGTAGAATAATTTAAGCTGTTGGTTACCGGGTGCCAGAAATTAAGCTGGTTATATTGTTCATCGCCAATTGTTCTGTTTAAAGTTAACCTGTTGTATGAATTATAGTGTCCGGCGTTTAAGCGTACATAGGTACTCACCTTACCGATATTGTAATTCAGGTTGGTACCAACATAAACTTTTTCATAACGGCCGTAACCACCACCCATATTCAGGTTCCCATTAAAGCCCTGCATTTTATTTCTTTTGAGTTTAATGTTGATGATCCCCGCTGTGCCAGCAGCATCGAAAGAGGATGGAGGGTTAGAAATCAGTTCGATTTTGCTTAACACCGATCCAGGTAGCGATTTGAGGTAAGTGGTTAATTCCACGCCCGTCATATAGCTCATCTTACCATCGATCATCACGTTGATTCCTTTTTTACCTTTCAGCACAATGTTATCGTCCATCGTCC
>NZ_JBFTQI010000256.1:0-13749 GCF_056398925.1 Pedobacter sp. 01T416_2 | reverse complement strand
CATCAAGGTCTGACAAACAATCTTTATTATTGCTCTGTAGTTCTTCCAGCAGGGTTTGATCCATCTGCAGGTTTTGCAGGTTAGGGGATCTGTCGCTTTGGGTTAACCTGCTTTTAAGCAATGCCAGTGCAGCTTCATCCTGCGTTAAATGTGCTTCTATGGGTTTAAGTTTCTTAAAGGAGCCAACGGTAACCGGAACTTTATTTACGGTTTCAAATACTTTTTCCAGGTGCGCAAGATAATCGCCTTTGGTCAATGTAGCAGAATCTGAAAGAATAGATACATCCTGCCCCTTATCTACAGGCTTATCTTTCTGCGCAAACACATGGCCAGAAAAAAATAAGATAAGGAGTAGAGATATTAAGTTCCGTATGGCTGGGTAAAAAGAATTTCGTGTTATCATTGAGCTTAGGCAGTATTGAATATTATCCGTTATGGGAATATAGGTTTTCAAAAATAGGAATTAGGATTGATTTTTTAATCAGAACACAAGCACTACAGGATTATGTATATGCTTTTAATACTTCGCAATGACGACCTTTCTTATGGGATCTGTCAATGGTAGGGTTAATTTATTGTATAAAATCAATATAAACGACATGGTATTTTAAGGACGATAAACGATGGGAAATCGTCATTGCGAGAAGGCTTTTTTGCCGACGAAGCAATCTTTATCGAAAGGATCACTAGCATGAAAGATTGCTTCGTCGTTCCTCCTCGCAATGACGACCTTCTTTTGGAATTTGTTGTTGATAGGAATAATTTATTTTATAAAAATCAATATTAATGACAGAAGAATTTTAAAGAGGTGAGCTGATTAGAAGTATCGTCATCTCGATCCCGAAGATTCGGGAAGAGATCTTTAAATTTGATTTCAATAACATAGTTCAAAGATCTCTCCTCCGAAGGAGTTCCTTTGGAACACTCCGCAGTGCTTCGGTCGAGATGACGATCATTCCATTGGAGTCTGTGAATGGTAGCTTGTCGAAGGGTCTTAAGGTGTTGCGATAAGCTCTCCGTAGGAGTCCTTTGGACAACATACATCATCTGAGGTGAAATCGCCTTATGATACAACCTCGTTTTTTGAATATAAACTATACTAGCGAGGCATATACATCATTTACAAATTTAACGTATCCATTAAATTAACGGGTCGGAATCCTGATTGCGGGGATTGTGCTCCGGAAAACTATTCTTATCGAAATGATGGTGACGATAAAAGTTTGCACGGTCAATCTCTACAATTTCATCTTCCATCCGCAACGCCGCCGGACTTCCAATTATGCTTCGGATCTGGTTCTCCAATTCAGGGGTAACCTCACCAATAATATATCTCGGCATTGCCCTAAACTGATCCTGGTGGATATCGGGTAAAATAACTTCTTTTTTATCTTCGCCTAAATTTGCGAGCCAGATGGATCAAATAGGAGGTCGCGCACCTTTCCAACCGAATCGCCAGCTTCATTTCTTACTGGCCAACCTTTAATGTCTGCCTCGCCGTCTGTTAATTGATAACTACTTTTTGAGAGCTCTTCTAAATTGCTGTATAAAATAGTTCCTGAATCCATAATTGCTTTTTTTAAAGGGGCTATTAATAACGATGCCCAGTTTTACAACAAGTTTTTCAGGTGATGGTTTTTATGCTAAGGCGCCAGGGTACAAAAATTGGGCGGCTAAAACAAATATCGTAAAGGAGTAATTAACTATAGGTATTTGTGGTCTAGCGTTTTGTGTTGGTATTAAAAGATGTGGAAAGCAACGAAAATATTAATCGAAATAATTTTTTTTATCAGGCGGCAATCATACTGTTTAACGATTATTTTGTATAATCGTTAAAATAGAATCAGAAGTTAATGAAGAATATAGCTGAATTTAGAATGTCATTAAAAGAAGATAGGCCTGATAGTAACATATCAGTTCAATTGCGCGCACTCTGGTATGATGCAAAAGGAGATTGGCATACGGCCCATAACCAGGTCGACCATTTAGGCGATGTTGCCTCTGCCCGCATCCACGCCTACCTGCACCGCAAAGAAGGCGATATTTGGAATGCCGATTATTGGTATGCTAAAGCCGGAGAGAAAAGGCCACAATTATCATTAGACCAGGAGTGGGAAGAATTGGTACAGCATTTTTTATCATGATGGGTGTAAATCACCTATCATTTAGTTCCAGCAATAACTAATGGTATGCTGGGGAGATAATACCTGAAAACAATATTAATCTCCCAAAATCTCCAGTCATTTTATTTCGCAGGCATTTTAAATGAAGGGGGAAGTGACGCTTCATCCGCTGCCCATAGTTTATTCGGACGTTTGCCCATTACCAACTCCAATTTGCCCCCTTTCATTAAATCCTCGTGAGCAAACCACGATTTATTCCATACTTGCCCGTTCAGTTTAGCCGATTGGATGTATTTATTTTCAGGAGAATAGTTTATACAGTTTAACTCAAACTTTTTGCCATTTCCCAGGTCAAGTTTTACATTGGCAAAAGTGGGGCTGCCAATTACATACATGGGCAAGCCTGGGGTTATCGGGTAAAAACCCATCTGCGAAAATACTACAAAAGAAGTAAGGCCACCGCCATCTTCATCGCCAGGAATACCCATTAAATCATTACGGAACCATTGACTTAATAAACTCCTTACCCTTTTTTGCGTGCGCCAGGGCTGTCCCGCATAATTGTATAAGTAAGGAATGTGCATGGCAGGTTCATTACCCATAGAAAACTGCCCAACATTACCCGTATGATCAGGCAACTGCGAATAAAAATCAAATCTGCTTTTCCCAAGCGGTGTATTATACATTTTCTCCAGTTCGTCAACAAAAGCCTGTTTGCCGCCAATCATATTTACCAAATCGCCCAGGTTGTGCAACACATCCCATCGGTAAAGCCAGCCATTGTTTTCATCGTAAGTTTCTCTGGCACCAAGTCCGCCCGAAAAGCGGTAATCCAGCGGTTTAATAAATTTACCTTCCACATCTTTCGGATGAAAAAATCGGGTGTCCGGATTAAACACCGTATGGTAGCTGCTACTTTTATCTAAAAAGTATTTTGCTTCATCGGTTTTACCTAATTGCTGAGCAATATTGCCCAGGCACCATTCATCATAAACCGTACCCAGGGTAACGGCTATCGGTTGGCGTTTTTCAAAACCATGGACTTCTGCTGCGGTTTCTTTTTCACCTTCAGGTAAAGCAGGGAAATAGCCCTTATCTTTAAAAAATTGATCTAAAACACCTGCTTTTTTTGAAGACCACGGGGCCAGGGTTTTTTCGGTAATGGCTGCTTTAYAATACTGATAAGCTTCATCAAGATTAAAATTTCTCAAACCCTTGTTATAAGCATCAATTACGGTGGCCGCGCCATGATTGCTGTTCATCCTCCGGCTATCACCAGTTACCTCCGGAAAAGTTGGCATCCAATGGTCTTTCATCTGTTGTGCCATTCGCAGGTAAGAATTAATCATATCGCCTTCCATTTTTGGCTCAATAATCACACGGAGTGGATGTGTTGCCCGGTAGGTATCCCAAATCCAGTCGTCGGTAAAAAATGGCATACCATTATCATTGTGCACTTTTCCGTCGAAGGCACTAAAATACTTTCCATCTTCAGATAAGCTGATCATTCTTTCGTAAGTGCGATAAAGGGATGTGTAAAATATGGTTTTGGCTGTTTCATCGGTGCCTGTTACCATGATCTTTCCAAGTGTGGCATTCCAGATATTCTTTCCTGTCTGCGCCACCTGGTTCAGGTTATAATCCTTGATTTCTCGACGGAGATTTTGTTTTGCCTGTTCTTCACTGATAAATGATATGCCATAACGTGCTTTAATCTGCCTGGTTTGAGCAGGAAATTTTAAAACAAGATAAGCATCACGGCCGGAAGCAGACTGTTCCCTGGAATCAATTTTAGTTCCATGATGCTTGCCTGATTCAAGGGGTGTTAAATCAGTTTCGAAGTAGAGGTAAACCTTGGTATTATTGTCTAGTTTCTGAAAACCACTTACAACATTTTGGCTCACCTTCAGCGCTCCGTTTCTGGTGTTTAAAACCAGGTAAGCCGGAGCATTTGTTTGCGAAAAGTTGAGCGCATATATCCCCGATTGGTGCGACGGCGCAAATTGTACATTTATCCCAAAATCATCGAGGTCAACCTCATAATAATAAGGTTTAATCACCTCATTGTCGTAGCCATAAGAAATTACGTTACCCACATTTTTGAGGTCGCCCTGAAAGGGACTCAAATTAAAGGCCGAGCTGCCCCGGTGGCTGGTAACCACAACAGGCAAACCATCTATAGTATTACTGGTAAAATTATCACGCTCCGGATAAACCCGCAATAAGCTGTTAGGTAAATGAATAGTAGGATAAGTGGGTACAAGTAAATGGCTAATGTTACCAATGTATGGGTTAACATAGTCTACGGGTTGTTTTTTAGCTTGTGCATGTGCGAAATTGATACAAGCTATTAGCAAAAATATTGCGCTCAATAAACAATATGTATATTTTTTCATTTCAAGAATTTCGATTAGGTGTGGCAAACATAACATTTTTCAAAAACGATATTTAACGCTGACGAGTTGCCGACTGTATCATTAATGATGTAAATCTTTTTAATCCTGCCTATAACAGTAAAACGATTTAGCAAATCTAAAGGAAATGATCAGTTTACCAAAAAAGCAAGAATAGAAAATGCCCTTTCCTATTTGGCCTGTTTGCATCTTATTAGGTTAATTACAATGCCTGGTGCCAAAAAAAGAGGTTACGGCTTAAGCGTAAGTGGTGTGTAAACAAAAAAGAGCGATGAATAGATTTCATCGCTCTTCGAATGTWAAATTTTTATTTATTATTTTGCTAATGAGGCAGTTTGTTCTGTACCGGTTACTGGTGAGCTCATTTGTGTTTTCATTGCTGCAAATCTATCTAGATTCAATTTTGGTGTGCTTCCCATTACTAAAGTATGTTCTCCTGTAGCGCCACTTAATTTTAAATCTGCACGGCCTTCAATTACAGTATATAAACTTTCTGTATCCGAATCGATTTCTGCAACCGCATTTCCTTTTAAGAATAACTGAAGATATTTAGTATCCAATTTGCCAGCTGTTTTTACTACGGCATTYTCAGAAGCCTGTACTCTGGAAATATTTTTTACATAAACTGTAATCTTAGCCGTATTTCTATCTACTGAACTGATTTTTAGTGCATATCCGTCTTGGATCACTTTTACTTTACCAGTGTTATCATCATTGTAGCTCACACTTTCTTTTTCTCCTTGTATCAACGTAATTTCTACATTGCCACTTACAATAACCTGGCTGATGTTTTTAGGTGCCGATATTTTGATTGGCTGTTTCTCGCCTGCCATTACACTTGTTGAGAAAATAGCAGAAGTTAAAACGATAGCTGCTAATACTGATTTTGTTAGGGTTTTGATTGAGGTTTTCATAATGCCGTTATTTATATTTTTAATTAATATTTTGTGATTGTTTTGTAGATAAGACACCACGATGGCCAAAACGTTGCAGTAGAAAACCCTCAATTATACCAACACAGCTTAATTCTCGACGAACGGGTTTAAAAATCGGGCGAAAAAGAGTTCATTTTTACGAATACTTCCATACCTATCGCTTAATTCTATGCACGATCTTAATCTTGTTGGCTTAGAATTAACAATAGCTGAACATTTGCTTTAAACGCCTGTTAAATCTTTTGCGGTAAGTTCCAGTAAATTGAGGCCATGAGAATGACCGTAAGGTTGAAAAATAAAAGAAAAATTAGCGCTGGTTAACCAGCTACGAGCCTGTAATACGCTAAACAGATAGACTGGCGGAGTTAATACCTGCCTGAAAAAAATTGACCTACCTCAATAATCCAGAAAGATGTGCTAAATCAATAATGCCAAGCTCAGAACTTGGGTTTAAATGGGCAGAATGTGAAGCATCTGCCCGTTGGGTTTCACTATAATGGCTAAAATTTAATCGATAGTTTTTCAGAAACRAGAACATTGTTTTTGTAGTACTCGAAGAACCAGGTTCCATTCTTTTTTAAAACTATGCCATTCCCGGTTCCACTGCTGGAAATGTAACAGTCCTCTACAGAGGTTTTGAGTAAGGTCATTACAATTTTAGGGCTTGCATCTATCAGTTGGTAACCATTGCTTATAGGCTGCGCATACAATAGCCCCTCTTGTTGCTCTGTTTTAACGGCAATCGGCTGACTAACTGGCGCAGATGCTGTTTTAGGCGCCACATTTGCAGGGGCAGGTGTTGGACTGGTAACCGCTGTTGGGCTGCCTGCTACATACTTAAAATCGTTAAAGGATGTAAATGCATCTTTCAATGCCATATTGTAAGAAGTTTCATATTCTTTCTCTCTGCTTTTACCTGCCTTGCTTTTTATCACTATAGCACCCTTACAATCTTTAAGTAAAAGAGTAAGATTGGTAACGAACATACTATTGTTTTCCTGCACTTCTACCACCAGGGCCTTGCATCTATCTGTTGCAATTTCTTCTGGTATTTCCGAATTATCAAAATACACAGTAAAACCTTTCTCCTCAAAAAAAGCTTTTGTTAGTGTATTTAAACCATATTGATTAATCTGTTTGAGAAAACTAAATTTCTCGGGCACAATGATGTATTTGTAATTGGCGGTATTAGACTGTGCCTGTACAGAAAAAGAGATTGCTAARAGGACAATAAAAAGATATCTTTTCATAACGGTTAATGGAGCTTGGATAAGATTCCGCCTCAATTTATAGAATGAAACGGAGAAAATCAAATTTCAGTAACATGATACATTATTAATTCAAGGGTATTTAAGAAAGCCCCAACCAAGTTTAAGGGTATCGGTTGATTTTTATTTATCGCATTTTTATCAAAATTATCTGCAGATTTGTTATCATTGAGCCGACCAAATATCATTATTGTAATGAAGATCATCCCAATCAATCAGAAAATTCCGCTGTTTGAATAAGCAAGCATGAGACATTGAGGCTTCAATTTCGCTGTTGGTCCGCGAATACAGATCAAATATTTATACTATAGCACTGACAAAATAAACAATGAATAAGTTTCTTGTAATACTTTTTTTTATAGCCCTTAGCCAGTTTGTACAGGCAAAAGAAGTTAAGATGTCGAGTCCCGACAATAAAATAGTCCTAACCCTCAGTACAGAAATGCAGAATAAATCTGCGTTAAATTATACGGTTATGTTTAAGGGGAATGTTGTAATCGCTGCATCACCTCTTGGGCTTGAATTTGAAGGAGGAGATCCTTTGTCAGGTGGTCTGGAAATTGTTTCGGTTAGACAAAAATTGGTAAAAGGTACCTGGAAACCAGTTTATGGAGAGAAGAATATATATGCTGACCACTACAGAGGAATAACCGTCCAGTTTAAAGAGAACACAAAGCCCTTTCGTTCTTTTTCGATGGATTTTCGAGTATACAATGAAGGTGTAGCCTTTCAATATAATATAGATACGAAGAAGCAAGTAACCATTAGCCGTGAGCTTACAGGTTTCCGGTTTACTCAGGACCATCCGTCCTGGATTGCAAGGGAATCGCAGGCAAGTTATATTAAAGGGACTGTGAGTAAAACACCGAATGGTTCTGAGCGGCCTTATGTAATCGAAGTTAATCCAAACTGCTTGGTGGCGCTTGGCGAAGCTGCCTTAACCAATTTTGCTCAGATGAAATTTGACCGGTCCCCAAAAGACAGCTTATTGATAACGGCTGCGCTGAGAGGAAAATCGGTTTTTAACAGTAGTTTTTCAACGCCGTGGCGCTACGTGATGATCGCAGAATCAGCCGGGGAGCTATTGGAGAATAACTATTTCATATTAAACTTGAATAAACCCACGCCATTGAAAGATGTATCTTGGATAAAACCTGGAAAGGTAATCCGCGAGGTAACTTTAACAACGGTTGGTGGTAAGGCTTCTATTGATTTTGCTGCCAAACATCATCTCCAGTACATAGAATTCGATGCAGGCTGGTATGGCCATGAGTATGATAATGCAGCCAGTGCACTAGCCGTAAACGTAGATGCCTCAAGGTCTCCAGGCCCATTGGATCTTCAGGAAATCATTGCTTATGGAAAAAGTAAAGGCGTTGGTGTGATCCTCTATGTGAATCAAAGGGCATTAACAAAACAGATCGATACTATCCTTCCATTATATAAATCGTGGGGGGTGGCAGGATTGAAATATGGCTTTGTGAATGTAAATTCGCAGCAGAATATTACCTGGTTGCACCAGGCCATAAGAAAAGCAGGAGATCATAAACTGATGCTGGATATCCATGATGATTATCGCCCAACTGGATATTCAAGAACCTATCCTAATTTAATGACCCAGGAGGGCGTGCGTGGCGATGAAGAAAGCCCTGACAGCAAACAGGCATTAAGCACCATGTTTACTAGGATGCTGGCTGGCGCTGCTGATGCTACAAATTGTTATTTCGCACCAAGGGTAGATCAAATGGGCTCACATGCATCGCAAATGGCCAAAGCAATCTGTTTATATAGCCCATGGCAATTCGTTTATTGGTACGACCGTCCTGCCGATTCGCCGAGAGCTAAAGGAGGGGCAGGATCAGCAGCTTCTGTAATAGATGAAATACCTGATCAATATGGAACTATGGCCAGAAAAAATGGAAACGATTGGTATCTGGGTACAATGACCGACAAATCGAGGAACTTCACTTTACCGCTTAATTTTTTAGAAAAAAAGACAAAGTACGAGGCTACTATTTATACTGATGATGCTTCACTCCAAACAGCCACAAAAATCCAGATCAGGAAAATGAAGGTAGATTCGTCAACTGTTCTCTCATTTGATTTAAAGGCAAAGGGAGGAGAGACCATTATTTTTAGAGCATTAAAACCCTAGCTAATTCGATGAGATAACTGAGTTATATCTTTTTTGAATTTAACGGATTAAGCACCGATATGGCAAAATACAAAATGGTGATAAATGAGGGTTTCGGTAAGCCTAAAAAATGCAGGAAAAGTAAAAGAGATGAGGTGATACAGCTTTACCTAAAAGACCTGTTGAGTAGCCTTAGCACTTACGGATCTGTTTTGCGCCGTTTTGAAAGGGTAACATTAATACCGGGAGAAGATAAAATGTAGTCTTTGGTCGAAAATTCGTCTGAGAATAAAGTCTTAAAGAAAGATTTTTGGGTAATTGAATAAGGCTATCGGTTTTTCAATTTATTGTATGGTGTCGGTTTTTTTTATAAATTTATATAATCCTTATGCAAAAGAGAAAATGTTTACCCAAGTAATATTAGCAGATGAAGAGTTAATTTCTTTATTAAAGACAGATGATAGAAGAGGCCTTCAACTGATATATAACAACTATTGGGAACAACTATACCTTGCAGCATTTAGTGTATTAAAAGATCCCGAACCGTGTAAGGATATTGTGCAAGATGTTCTATTGCAATTATGGATCAGAAGAGATGAAGTGAAAATTGATTCACTAAAATCTTACCTGTTTACCGCTGTCCGCTATAAAGTACTCACTTATATAAAGTCGGCAAATAACCGGAAGGTATTTATCGAAGATGGCGAATTGGAAAAATTGGCTGGCTTTGCCTTACAGAAAGATAACCTGAATAAACAAGATGTCGAAAAATTGCTCGAAAAAGGGATTGCTTCACTCCCAAAGCGCTGTCAGGAGGTTTTTCTGTTCAGTAGAAAGGAATTTTTGAGTAATAAAGAAATTGCCGAGAGAATGGGCATCAGCGTAAAAACTGTCGAAGCCCAGATGTCGATCGCATTAAAACATTTACGGGCAGTGATGGGAGAAGTACTTTTTCTGTTGGTGATGTTTTCGTTCCACCATACTTTTTAAAACGCGAAACCTAAAATACAGGCCACGTCAAAGGCGTATAAGCAAAATATCTACATAAAGGAGCATCCTATATTCCAGCTTCATCCCCGTTTAAAACCGCTTAAGCCCTTCATTTTAATTTTTTTTTAAATTCTTTTAGGGGTTAGGGCTTTTCATTTAGACATACCTATATGAAAAACATAATAACTGATAGTGAATTTAAAGAATTGGCAAGGAAATGCCAGGAGGGAACTGCCAGTGAAGAGGAAATAAAAGCTTTTGATGAAGTTTATGACTTACTTCTTCAAAGACATACAACATGGGATGCTAATCTTATGGGTGAGAAAGTAGCTGTTCAAAACGAAATATACCAGTCACTCATCAATAAGGTTGATGATCAACAAAAAAATATCCGCGTGTTTCCATTATGGAAATATTTATCTGCCGCCGTTCTTTTAATTGTTGCTGGCTTCAGCGTTTATTTTTTCGCGATTAAAACAAAAATGGAAGATCAGCATCAGCAGGCTGTTATTCTACCTGGCAAAAATAATGCAATCCTGACTTTGGCCGATGGAAAAAAAGTTAATTTAAATGAGGTAGGGAATGGTGCTTTGTTGAAACAGGCTGGAATTCAGATTACAAAATCGGCTGATGGCCAATTGTTGTATAAGGTATTGAATGATGTAGAAAAAACAGCCAAGTTAGTCTCCTATAATTTAGTGGAGACCCCAAGGGGTGGGCAATACCAGATTATCCTGCCTGATGGTACCAAAGTTTGGCTTAATGCAGCTTCCTCATTAAAATTCCCATTGTCATTTGCCTCTATGGAAGATCGTAAAGTTGAACTAAAAGGAGAGGCCTATTTTGAAGTAACCAAAGATAAAATACATCCATTTAAGGTTATCAATGAAGGACAGGAAGTAAAAGTGCTGGGTACACATTTTAATATTAATAGCTATGAAGATGAGGGTGCGATTAAAACAACCTTACTAGAGGGAAGCGTAATCGTAACCTCTGATTATGCTAAAAATGGAGTAAAGGCTGAAGTTAAGATTAAACCGGGAGAGCAGGCCATATTAACTGAGAAAGGAATAAATGTGGTAGAGAAAGACGTAGAGGCAGTGATGGATTGGAAAAACGGGGATTTTATATTTCAGCAGGAGAGTTTAAAGCAGATCATGAACAGGGTAGGCCGATGGTATAATGTAGACGTAGTTTATGAAAAAGATGTAAATGCTGGATTGACCTTTAGCGGTCAGATGTCAAGGTCGAAAAATATCAAAGAAATCCTTAAAAATTTAGAATCAACCGGGGAAATCGAATTCGAAATCAGCGGATCAAAAATCAAAGTAAAGAATAACCAATAATAAAAATATCAACAAACCAAACTAACCGATTAATTTACTAACCAAACCAACCGTAATGAAAGCTTTTCCTTAACTTTTACAAAAGCATAGCTTAAAAAATAAGCCAAGAGTGTGCAACCACTCTTGGCTATGGTTTAATGCTATTCATCAGACCCGAATAAATCGGGAATTGCAAAACAATTATTAATGAAACCCTGAGCATGCCCAATTCCTAACTAGACAATCGGCATACTCGTATTAAACTCATTCAAATGTATGAATTTTTACTTTAAAAGGCTATACAGGCCACCAGCTCGTATTGCCCAAATTTTGCTCGTAATGAAACTAATCATTGTGTTATTAACAGCTACATTTTTGCAGGTAAGCGCAGGCACTTATGCCCAGAACGTTACCCTGAAGGAGAAGAATGTCAAATTGGTGGCCATATTTAAAGAAATCCGTAAGCAAACCGGTTATGATTTTATTTATAGCGACCGCATGCTGGAAAATGTAGCGCCGGTAAACTTAAACCTGACGAATGTTCCATTAATTGAAGCATTGAATAAAGCTTTCGAGAACCAGCCACTTTTATATGAAATTGAGAATAAAACCATTATAGTAAAAGCTAAACCGGCACAAAACTATGGCTTTGCAAATCTGCTGCGTGTAATTACAGGTACTGTAACCGACGAGAACGGTGGTCCTTTACCTGGTGTTACCATCAGGAGCAAGAAGACAGGTTTAATTGTAAGGACAGATAAGGATGGGAAATATGCGATTTCGATCAACGATAATGCAGACGAACTTATTTTTTCTTTTATCGGCTTAGAATCAAAAACATTACGGGTTCCAGATAAGAATATTTTAAATGTACAACTTAAATCATCTGTTGAAAGGCTAGACCAGGTAGTGGTTACAGGTACTGGTATAAACAGGAACAAAGAAAGTTTTACGGGTGCAACTGCTACCTTTACCGGTGCGGAGCTAAAGGCAATCGGAAACAATAATATCATTGCGAGTTTGAAGGCTTTAGACCCCTCTTTTATTGTACTTGATAATGAATTAAAAGGTTCTAACCCCAATGTGCTGCCTACACTTGAACTTCGGGGTAAAACCACCGTTTCTGAGCTTTCGTTAAAAGATCAATTTGGTACCGATCCAAACCAGCCACTCTTTATTCTAGATGGTTTTGAAACCACTTTGAGTACGATTATCGATTTGGACATGAACCGCGTGGCCTCCGTAATTATTCTTAAGGATGCGGCTTCCACAGCTTTGTATGGGTCAAAAGCAGCTAATGGTGTAATCGTAATAGAAACCATTAAACCGGTACCGGGTAAATTGCGCTTTTCATATAACAGTGATTTAAGGGTTGAAGGACCTGATCTCACCGTTTATAATATGATGAATGCTGCAGAGAAATTGGAATTTGAAAAACTTTCTGGAAGATATAATATTGATGATGTTAAACAACAGCTTACCTTAGATTCGGTATACAATGTGCACAAAGCTGCTATCGCAAGGGGTGTAGACACCTATTGGTTATCTGAGCCGCTCCGTAATATTGTAAGCCAAAACCATTCCATTAATGCAAGTGGTGGCGATGAGGCTTTCCGCTACGGGGTGAGTTTCAATTATAAAATTAATCCTGGGGTAATGAAAGGTTCTACCCGTAATACATGGGGAAGTAACATCAATTTGAACTATCGAAAATCGAAGGTCAACATTAACAACTCATTCTCTATAAACGGAAATAATAGTACAGAATCTCCTTATGGTAACTTTTCTAATTTTGTAAATGCGAACCCTTATTATGAGAAAAATACCACTAATCCCAGTTTAGATAACGCAACAACTTTTTCAACAGTTTTTACCACTAAAGCGATAACGGTTCCAAATCCACTTTACAACGCTTCATTGCCTTTTAAAAACGAAGGAACGGGAATGAATTTAACAAACAATTTATCAGTACAATATGATATCCTTCCGAAATTTAGGTTGAACGGAGGTTTCTCCATATCGAAAGGTGTTTCCGAACTTGATATATTTACCTCACCCGATCATACAGATTATGCGGCGTTAGCACCTGTTCTGCGTGGTAAATATTCCAATAGCAAATCTAATAACTTTAGCTATAGTACAAACGCCTTATTAACCTACGGTAATGTATTTGGAGGTAAACATTCAGTTACAGCCAATTTAAGAGGGCAGTTTAGCCATAACTATTCCAGTTTCGAAAATTTTGTTGCTCAGGGATTCCCTACACAAACAGATCCTGTTTTAAGATTTGCCTATGGGTATGAACTCAATGGAATGCCAAGTGCATCCAGTTCTGCTTTCCGAAGTGTAAACGCAACCGGATCTGTTAACTATTCTTATGCCTCACGTTATCTATTCGACGCTTCGTATCGTTTAGATGGTTCATCCTCTTTTGGTAAAAATGATCCTTGGAGTCCTTATTGGTCTGCTGGTATTGGCTGGAATGCGCATCGCGAAACTTTCTTGAAAAAACTAGATGTAGTGAGCCGTTTAAAGCTTTACAGCAATATAGGTGTAACCG
>NZ_JBFTQI010000255.1:0-7280 GCF_056398925.1 Pedobacter sp. 01T416_2 | reverse complement strand
TCATAGGTATAGATTTCGAAATTCTGTACACCCTCTTTTACATTTTCTACAAAGTATTTCAACGTATCGATGGGATATTTTTTCTTTACGGGGATAACGACAGAATCGGCTTTATTATTCCAAAAGATTTTACACTGCGTCACTTTTGGATCTGCAAGAAACAACCCACGGATGTACACCCTATTATTTCCCGACATTACTTTTACTGAATCCAATTTCCCAGTGTAAGAGATCTCTCCCGTTTCAGTAAATTTTTTATAGTCGTCGGCCTTTGTACAGGCGAGGTAAGCGCCAGCCAACAGGATCATAAAAGCTAGTTTTATGGTTCTTATATTTATTTTTTGATTATTCATCTCTAAAATTCTGTTAAGTTATTGCCTCTATCTTGGGTCTCCATAAAGTTGAACTTCTGATACACTCATAAATGAGTTACCCTGCCAATTATTAATAGATTTTATGCGGATATACCTTACTTTTTTAAGGCCTACAGCAAAATTGTAGCTTATGCCGGCATTTGCAAAAGCGTAATCTTCACTTGTTTGCACACCATAAGCACTTTTAGAAGGTTTTTGAGAGCTGTATTTACCCAACATTACCCAGTTATTAAAACTTCCGTCAGCAGGTGGGTTATCGGTACCCCAGATTTCAAAATCTTTTAAGTTGCCACCGTAATAATAGGTGCGGCCAGCATTAAGGTATTCGGGGTAATTCCAAACCACAATACGGCTAAGCGTGGCAATTTTACCCAGATCAAAAGTTACCCATTGCGGCGTTAATACTGTGGTTTTGGTTAAGCATACACTAGGCCAATCGATAATGTTTCCGTCCCACATTTTAGCTACACCCGTGTTTGAATATTCTTGAGGAGTATCTGTTGGCAAAATTACTTCTTTATAGGTCGATTTAGATAAAACCGTTTCGTAAAGTGGCTTTAATGTAGTAAAAAGCGTATCGCTATAGTTTAACCACCGATCTCTAATGGTTATGGCAAATTTTTGGCTTAAAGTGTCTAAGCCCCTAACGGATTGATCGATATCTATAGCGGCGGTATAAATATTTTTTGATGTTGGTATATATTTACCTTTCGATAAAACCAAAACCTCTATGGCCAGATCGGCTTTTGATGGGTTAGTGCCTTTAAAGTTTAATCCGCCAAAATCAGCAACAGCTTTTAAACTTCTGTAAACACCCCAAATTGGGTTTTCCAGTGGTTTAACCTTAACGATAACAGGTTCTGAAGCGGTTTCACTTCTGTTTACACTATATACTTTTACCTCATGCTCATTGGTATCTCCAAATCCTTCTACCAATAAACTATTGCCATAATAAGAAGTTTTCACTTCCATTTGTTGGCCGTTGGCTAAATTGTATACAGCTTTTATATACAATAAATCTTTATCGCTAGGTAAGCTGAAGGTAATGGTTGCATTGCCTGCACCATTGGTAACGGAAACATTGGACACTTTTCCGGGAGGATTGGTATTTTTTTCCAATGGAACAATTTCTTCTTCCTTGCAACTCGAAAAGGCTACTGCTAAACCAAACAGCAACACAAGCAGGTTTCTATTCATTCTTTTCATATTGAATATTTTTATAAAAATTAATACTACCAACCTGGGTTTTGAACCAGTTTAGGGTTAACTGTTAAATCATAAGTTCTTAGTGGCCACAAATAATCACGTGGTGCCACAAAATTCTGGTTAAATATGGTTCTAACACGGTAATACTCTGAAGCCGTTGGCTGATAAACGCTCCATCCTGTGATGGATTGGTTAAACATTTCTGCAGCTCTTTTCCAACGCTTAATGTCCCAGTAGCGGCTACCTTCAAATGCCATTTCAATCAATCTTTCTTGCTGGATAATTTCGCGCATACCGTCTTTTGAAGTGTACTTGCCCGGATTGTTGGAATAAGTGGTCCATGAGGTTTGCACCGTTTGTAGTCCAGCTCTTGTTCTAATTTTGTTTATGTATTCGTAAACATCAGCAGAAGGACTGGCCAGTGTTTCGTTTAAAGCTTCGGCATACATTAAATAAAGATCTGCCATTCTTACCTGCGGCCATGGATAATCGCGATAACTGGCACCGTTGGTACCATTAATCATGTTCCAATCTACCAGTTTCTTGATAAAATAGCCGGTTTCGTTGTACCATCCAAAGTTGTTTGCACCGGCAACCTGATTAGATTTTCCTTCTAAAACAAATGTTCCCTCGTCAGAATTGGTTGGACTATCATATTTGTACCAAACACCACCATCAAAGCCTAAATCGGCATAAAACCTTGGTTCTCTATCAAAATTGATCCTCGCCGTGGTGTAACCTTCTTTAACATAAAACCGCTCACTTTTAACAGCTGTCCTTAGGGTATATTTATTGGTAAAATCGAGGGTTTTATCTTCATTGATCGGCACGCCATTTCTGCTATAAAACATTTCGGCAATTTTTAATGGTGGCGCCAACTGCTGTCTGGCACTACCAACCACCACAGTTGCAGCTAAACGCGGCATAGCAGCTCTTTGCATGTTAAAGGTTCTGCTGTTCGGATTTGCCCAAACATGCTCCAGGTTTACATTGAAACGCTCAGTTACGGCACCCTTAATGGTTAATTGCCTCAAGGTAGTATCTGATAGTTTAAAGGTGGTACCCGGAAACTGATATAATTTAAATCCAGCAGCTTCTGCACCTTCAATTGCTGCTTTGGCAGCATCGGAAGCTCTTTTCCATTTATTGGCATCGTAAGTGGTATTAAACAACACTACCCCATCCTTATCTCTAAAATTACTATAGTCGGTATTGCCATTAAACAGTGGGCTTGCAGCAGTTAACAGCAGTTTTGCTTTTACAGCAAGTGCAATGGGCCTTGTAATACGTCCAAGTTCAGTGCTTTTATCCGTAATAATTTGAGGTAGGTTAGGAATAGCCTGATCCAATAATCCAACTACATAGTTTACACACTCATCAAAAGGCATTCTTTTAACCCTCACGTCTTCTTCAGTAGCACTAATTCCTAAATTGACATCGATAATTGGAATTGGACCGTACATCCTTAAGAGATAAAAATTATAATAAGCTTTTAAAAACTTAACCTCCGCAATCCATCTTTGTCTTTCATCTAAGCTTAAATCTGGTATTTTGCTTAAATCCTGTACGTTTTCCAGAAAAATATTACAGTTTCTAATGGCTTTAAATAAACCATAATTACCATTTGGGTTATCGTTATAGTTGAAAACATTGCCACCACCCTGATAGCGCCCATTCCAGGCATCCAAATACGGATTTTCGGCACCTTGGCTACCCCTGGCCATCCGCCAGCCATAAGAAATAAACTCTCTTTCATCTAGCGAGGTCCATATTTCATCACCAGCCATGAAGCCAGCATTAAGCAGTGGTTCTCCATCTTTTGGAAGAAAGGAATAACAAGTAAACAGGTATTTTTCGGCCTCATTTCTTAGTGTAAAGGCATTATCTATTGTAGCTACGTTATCGGGCACAATATCCAGGTATTTTTTACAAGAACTAATGGATATCACGATAGCGAGTATGGCCAGCGTAAGTTTAGCTAAACCTGGCTTTGCCGTATCTTTTCGAAATAAAATATTGTTGATTTTCATATTTATCTTTTTAAGCTCAATCGTTAGAATGAAACATTTAAACCTAAATTATATACTGTTTGTACAGGATAGCCTAAGCCATTTCCGCCCATTTCGGGATCCCAAAGTTTAAAATTGCTAAAACTGGATAGGTTGGTCGCATTTACATAAACCCTGGCACTATTAAAACCAAGTCTTTTTTGCAGTTTGGTTTGCAGATTATAACCAAGTTCTACACTCTTTAATCTTAAGAAAGACCCGTTACGCATCCACCAGGTAGAAGTACGGGTATTGTTATTTACAAAATTCGGACTTAAACGCGGCCAGAATGCATAGCTATCTCTATTTTGCTCAGACCAGTGACTATTGGCTATTACCTCTAATAAGCCATTTTGTGTAACATTAGGATTGCCAGTTTCATTATTGAGTACGAAAGGTGAAATATTACCTGGATTAATGAAAAACGAAGACCTGGCCGAACCTTGTAAAAATGCAGAGATATCGAAGCCTTTAAAACCAAACGTACCTCCAAAACCATAAACGATYTCAGGACTGGTAGGTAAACCAATAGGCACTTGGTCTACATCACTGATAATACCATCGCCATTTACATCTCTATACTTAATATCGCCACCACCATAGTCTAAACCTGGCACGCCTGCAAACTGCACAGGTGAGTTTTTAGCTTCGGCATCATCAATAAATAAACGTTCGGCAATGTAACCGAATGATTGGGTAGTGGGTAAACCAATATGGTAGCGATAAGCCTCTTTGGTACTAAATGAAGGCTCATCATAAATTAATATCTTATTGGTGGCATAAGTAAAGTTTCCCCTCATTTGTAGGAACATGCCGTTGTGAAACGATTTGTTATAGCTGGCAGAGAAATCGACACCTTTACTTTCGGCTTTATTGGTATTCGCCCGTACAGATGCCTGTAAGCCCATTGAACTTGGAATAAACGTTCTGTCGGTTAAAATGTTCGAACGCTCGTTTTTATAAATATCGAATGTTAAATTCAAGCTATTAAACAAGGTCATATCTAAACCAATGTTGGTTTGTTTAGATTTTTCCCAGGTAATGAATGGATTAGAATAACGCGAAATTGAAATACCATCTCTATAGTATAAACCATCTTCGCCAAAGCTCGAACCAAATGTTCCATTGTTCATGTTTACTTCAGAAAGGTAGAAGAAACGATCGGAATCATTTCCAATCTGATCGTTACCCACCAAACCAAAGGTTGCCCTTAACTTTAAACTATTGATTACGCTTGTAAGTGGCTTAAAATAGTTTTCATTCGAAATAATGTATCCTAAACCGAATGAAGGAAAGAAACCAAAACGGGTATTTTCTGCAAAACGTTCAGAACCATTATACCCAAAGTTGAACTCGGCCAAATAACGGTTATCGTATCCATAAGTAGCTCTTCCTGATACTCCCTGATTACGCGATGGTAAAGATAGCTGAAGACTACCCGGATTTGCAGCCAGATAATTTCTCATGGTTGTAATCAACATCACGCCAACTGCATGTTTCTCTTTAAAAGTACGGTTGTAGTTTGCAGAAAACTCGGCATAAAAAGTCGAATTTAAATCCTTTTTACCTTCCGAGTAACCTAGATATTCGGTACCTACCGGACCAATTGATAATGCACCGCCACCGTTAATCAAGGTGAGTCCGATTGATTTATCTGGCTGCTCAGTAGCCGAATAATAAAAAGGATTGTAAGCGCGGGAAATATCAAAATAAGAATATCTACGGGCATAACTCATCATCCTGGCGGTTAAACCTGGTGTAATAAATTTTAAATCCTGCTTAATTTCTATCTGCGTTTGTAATGTAGAAGCATTTTTATCCTGATAACCTTTTACCATTTCGGCATAAGGATTCATATATAAACCACCTCTTGGTGAAATAGCATTACCAAATAAGGGGTGGTTGCTATAAGGTGATAAACTTGCCGGATAAACCGCAGGAAACATTACCGGATTAGACCAAATTGCCCTGTTAAATGTAGCCCCACCGCCTCCTACAGGACCGGTATAATCGTCAAACTGCCCGTAAACACGGATAATTGCTTCGGTGGTGTTGGTTAAGTTAATATTTACGTTAGAACGGACAGAATAATTTTTTAACTTGATATTACTATTAAAATTATTTAGATCGGCAACTTTTAATACCCCATTATCAATATTGTAAGTACCTGCAATATAGTAGCTCGCCTTAGTACCCCCACCAGAGATATTTATGTTATATCTTTGATTCGTGGTATAATCTTTTATCAATTGTTCTATCCAATTGTTGTTTGGATAAAGCAATTCATTTTCGCCCGCTGCAGTTGCGTCAATTTTAGTTTGGAGATATGGTAATATGGCCAACCTGTTACGGGTAAGCGCAGCTTCATTTGCCAGCTTCATATACGTTACATTATCAGCAAACTGGAAGTTTTTAGTATTTGAGGAAAGTGATGACTCGGCCCTGAACCCAAATTTTGTTTGACCTGCAACGCCTGATTTAGTTAAAATAAGTACTACACCATTTGCACCCCTGGCACCATAAACTGCCGATGCTGTTGCATCTTTAAGTACGTTAAAAGAAGAAATATCATCAGGTTGCAAACGTGCCATATCGTTCTGGCTTGATTCGATACCATCGATCAGGATTAAAGGATCTTGTTTACCTGCACCGAAAGTTCCTAAACCACGGATAAAAAACTGTGCATTATCTGCACCAGGTTCACCGCTTCTTTGATAAGCAATCATACCAGCTACCCTACCCGCCATCATAGTGGTTAGGTTACTTGTTGGCCCTTTAAGCTCTTTAGGATTAATGGCGGTGATAGAACTGATTACACTCGTTTTTTTCTGTGTACCAAAGCCCACCACTGCAACTTCTTCTAATGAATTGGCATCTGATGAGAGGGTTACATTAATTACATAAACGCCTTCGGCATTTTTATCGTAATTGGCAATGGCAACATTTTTGGGTTTATAGCCCACCAGTGAGAACAACAATTTACCTGTTCTTGGCAATTTGATCGTATACCGTCCAAACTCGTCGGTAGATATTCCACGGTTGGTGCCCGAAACTTTTACGTTTACACCCGGCAGACCGCCCACGGTGTCTTTTACTATCCCCCTAACCGTTACATCTGTTTGTGCAGATACTGTTAAGCTAGAAGTTGTAATTACTAAATAGATCAAAAATTTTAAGATTGACCTAAGGGTAATACCCTGCTGGTGTAGCGGGATTTTTTTCGGTAGTTTTTTCTTCATAAAAATGGTTTAAAAATGGTTAGCTATGTCAATATCCGGCCAGATAGATTACCATCATATTGCACTCGTAGAGGCATTAGGCAATCATCCAATCGAAATATTCGTCAGTATGGTTTGGGAAATAGCACAATGCCCTTATCCCTGGCAATTGGTTTTGATTAGTGTGCTTTTATAAAAAAGCATTAATGTTATTTTATTTTGCCAGCGGTTTTAAAAAACGGAATATTGAGTAGATTTAGCTTTCTTCATAATTTTGGGATTAAGGATGAATAATTTGTTAAGGGTAATACTGATTTCGGGCAAACCTTCAATCAGCAATTAGTTCGACAGCAATGGGGTATTTGTTTGTTTGTTTTAATCTTTTCATGATCGGTTAAAGGTTTAGGTTTTGCTTCTAAAAAACAGGATACAGC